>DAHVFK010000220.1 GCA_027317055.1 Betaproteobacteria bacterium
CCCAGGGCGCGCAGCATCGCGGCTCAGTCGGGCTCGCCGGGGTCCCGCCCGCGATCCACCGCTTCGCTCCAGAGCAGCTTCTCGCGCAGCATGACGAAGTAGCTGTAGCCCGGCGGATGGACGAAGCGCACCGACTGGCCCGAGCGGCGCAGCACCAGGCGATCGCCCTGAGCCATGTCGGCCAGCGCGTAGCCGTCGAAATGCGCCCGCGCATCGAGCGCGCGCACCAAGACGATTTCGATCACGCTGCGGTCGCTTACGCTCACCGGGCGCGCCGAGAGCGTGTGCGGGTTGAGCGGCACCAGGGCAAACGCGCCGACCCCGGGATGCAGGATCGGCCCCTGGGCCGACAAGGCGTACGCGGTGGACCCGGTCGGCGTCGCGACGATGAGACCGTCCGCGCGCAGGGTGTAGACGTACTCGCCGTCGATGTAGACCTCGAACTCGATCAGCCTGCCCTGCGAACCCTTGCCCACCACCGCCTCGTTCAGGGCCAGGGTCCGCTGCAGCAACTCCCCGTCGCGCCGGATCTCGGCCTCGAGCAACGCGCGCTCCTCGAGCATGTAGCGGCCGTCGAGGATGGTGCCGATCGAGGACGGCATGTCCTTAAGCGCGATGTCGGTCATGAACCCGAGGCGCCCGAGATTCACCCCCGCGAGCGGCACGCCATGACGCACCAGATTGCGCGCCGCGGCAAGCATGGTGCCGTCTCCGCCGACCACGATCGCCAGCTCGGCAGCGCCGCCGATGGTCTCGTAGTCGACCCCCCGCACCGGGTCGCCGAACGCGGGGGCGGTCTCCTTCTCGATCAGGACCTCGCAGCCCCGCGCCTCCAGCAGCCGGCGCAACTCGCGCAGGGAGGCCGCAATCTCGGGGCTGTGGTGCTTGCCGATCAGGGCCACGCGGCGGAAGGCTAGAGGCATGATGGCGGCGATTTAACCACAGCACGAGTCGGCGGGAAATGTAGAATGGTCTCATGCTGGACAAGCGCGCACAGATCCTGCTGAAGACCCTCGTCGAGCGCTACATCGCCGAGGGTCAGCCGGTAGGCTCGCGCACCCTTTCCAAGTACTCCGGGCTGGACCTTTCGCCGGCCACGATCCGCAACGTCATGTCGGACTTGGAGGAGATGGGGTTCATCTCCAGCCCGCACACCTCGGCGGGCCGCATTCCGACGCCGCTCGGCTACCGCTTCTTCGTCGACACGCTGCTGGTGACTAGGCCGCTGCAGTCGGGCGAGATCCACCGGCTCGAAGGGCAGTTTCACCCCGACAATCCGCAGCGCGCGATCCAGTCGGCGTCGAACCTGCTGTCGCAGCTGACGCACTTCGCGGGCGTGGTGATGACGCCGCGCCGGCGCGCGGTCTCCTTCCGGCACATCGAGTTCCTCAGGCTGTCGGAGCGGCGGGTGCTGCTTATCGTCGTTTCGCCCGAGGGCGACGTGCAGAACCGGATCCTGTTCACCGAGCGCGACTACTCCCAGTCGGAGCTGGTCGAGGCCGGCAACTACATCAACCAGAACTACGCCGGCCAGAGCTTCGAGGACGTGCGCCAGCGCCTGCACCAGGAGCTGCGCGAGATCCGGCAGGACATGATCTTGCTCATGACGGCGGCGCTCGAAGCCGGCAACAAGGCGGTGAGCGAAAGCAACGAGGAGTACGTGATCTCGGGCGAGCGAAACCTGCTCGAGGTGAGCGAGCTGTCGCAGGACATGAAGCACCTGCGCCAGCTGTTCGAGCTGTTCGAGAAGAAGACCTCGCTGCTGCAGATCCTGGACGTGTCGCTGCGCGGCCAGGGCGTGCAGATTTTCATCGGCGGCGAGTCGGGCTTTTCGACCCCGGACGAAGTGAGCGTGGTGACCGCGCCCTACAAGGTCGACGGCGAGGTGGTCGGCACGGTGGGCGTGATCGGGCCGACGCGCATGGCCTACGACCGCGTGGTGCCGATCGTCGACGTCACCGCGAAGCTCCTCTCGAGCGCGCTGTCGCAGGGCTAGGCCGGTGGCGGACCGGTTTCGCCCCGAGCCGGCGTTCGAACACGCCGGCCCTTCCCGCGACGGGATCCTGCTGGTCAACCTCGGTACTCCGGCGGCGCCCACCGCCGCCGCGGTGCGCCGCTATCTCGCCCAGTTCCTGTCCGATCCGCGGGTGGTGGAAATCCCGCGCGCGCTCTGGCTGCCGATCCTGTACGGGGTGATCCTGACGCTGCGGCCGGCGCGCTCGGCGCGCAAGTACGCCGAGATCTGGAGCCCGGAGGGTTCGCCGCTCGCGGTGCATACTGCGCGCCAGTCGGCGCAGCTGCGCGCCAGGCTCGGCGAGCAGGCGCCGGAGGTGGTGCATGCGATGCGCTACGGCGAGCCGAGCGTCGACCGGGGGCTTGACCGGCTGCGCGCCGCGGGCTGCGACCGGATCCTGGTCGTTCCGCTGTATCCGCAATACGCCGCGAGCACCACCGCCAGCACCTACGACGCGGTCGGCAGCTGGCTCGCGCGCGCGCGCAACGTGCCCGAATTGCGCTTCGTGAAGCACTATCACGACGATCCGGGCTACATCGCCGCCCTGGCCCAGGCGGTGCGGCGGCACTGGCACGCGCACGGCCGCGGCGAGCGCGTCGTGATGAGCTTTCACGGCCTGCCCCGCTTCGCGCTCGAGCGCGGCGACCCGTACCACTGCGAATGCCAGGCAACCGGCCGGCTGCTGGCGGAGGCGCTCGGCCTCGCGCCGGACCAGTACGTGGTGACATTCCAGTCGCGCTTCGGGCGCGCCGAGTGGCTGCAGCCTTACACCGAACCAACCCTGATCGCGCTGGCGCGCCAGGGCATCGGCCGGGTCGACGTGGTCTGCCCTGGGTTCGTCGCGGACTGCCTCGAGACGCTGGAGGAGATCGGCATCGGTGCCAAACAGGCTTTCCTCGCGAACGGCGGGCGCCAATTCCAGCTCATTCCCTGTCTGAACGAAGCGCCGGAATGGATCGACGCCCTGGCCGCGGTCTGCGCCGCGCACGGCTGGGCGCCGCGCGCCACGCCGGCGCCGGAGTTGGCGCGCCGCAGGCAGCGCGCGCTGGCGATGGGCGCGAAGGCCTAGCCCGCGAGCGCGGTGCTCACCCGCCGCTGCAGCGCCTCGCGCTCGTGCGCCGGGCGCAGCGCAAGGCGCGCGGCCCAGAGCGGGAACAGGTTGCCCTCTTCGCGGTGCTCGTGCTTGGCGAGGGTGCCGGACAGAATGGCAACGAACGGCTCGACCTCCCACGCCTCGGGTACGGCCTCCGCCGGCGCTTCGGCAAAGCACTTCTCGACCTCGTCCAGCTGCAGCAGAAGCTGCTCGTGCTCGTGCAGCATGACCTCGAGCGGCTCGACCGCGGGCTGCGGCCCGAGCTCGGGCGCTACAATCAGGTTTTCCGCCTCGACGTGGCGCCTCAGCCCCGCCGCGAAGTCATCCAGCATTGGCTTTGCTCCCGCCGCGTCGCCGGCGTTCAGGCGCCGCAGCACCCGCCCGAGGAGCTCGTCGAGTCGGCGGTGGTCGCGCGTCAGCGCATCGAGCGCGTCCTGCACCGGCGTGTCGAGCACGAGCCGGACGGTCGCTTCCCAGCCGTCGGCGCGCAAGTCGCTGCTCCAGGCGAGCGCGTCGCGCAGCTGCAGGTTGAGGCTGCGCAGCAGCAGCGCCGGGTCGTCGCGGGTCAGCAGGCGCAGAGCGCCGCCCGGGCGCAGCTCGCGCACCGCGGCGTGCGCGGCCAGGGTCAGCCGGCTGTCCGTTTCCCGCCTGAGGTCGACCGTTGCGAGCGAATCCTGCATGAGCGAATCCTGCATAAGTGTCTATTTTGGCATGCGAACCGCGTCCCCCTTGAATCGCGCGGTCGGACTCCAACCTGCGTAAGGTTAACAGTGGAGCCGGAAAACAACGTGATGTCAGAGCCGACCCCGAACCCCCAGAGTCCCGAGACCGACGCTGCGGCCGCGGCACAAGCGCCGGCCGCGAAGTCGCTGGAAGAGCAGCTGGCAGAGGCCGAATCGCGCGTCGAGCAGCAGCGCGAGACCGCCCTGCGGGCGCTGGCAGAGGCCGACAACGTACGCAAGCGTGCGGCCGCGGAGGTCGCCGGCGCGCATAAGTTCGCCTTGGAGCGCTTCGTCGAGTCGCTGCTCCCGGTCGTCGACAGCCTCGAGGCAGCGCTTGGCACGGCGCAAGGCGCACCCGAGGCCGTCCAGAGCGGCATCGAGCTGACGCTCAAGCAGCTGCGCGGCGTGCTCGAGAAGGCCGGCGTGACCGACATTTCGCCTGCCGCGGGGGCAAAATTCGACCCCAATTGGCACCAGGCGATGGCGGCGGTCGAGGCCGATGCAGAGCCGAACAGCGTGGTCGCCGTGCTGCAGCGCGGCTGGCGCCTGCACGAGCGGGTCGTCCGCCCGGCCCTGGTCACTGTGGCCAAGCCACGGCCCGCAAACGACGCTTGAAAAACCGCCGTCTAAACCCCATCTACAACATCAGCTTAGCAATCATTCGGACCGCACCCAGACAGGGAAACTGATATGGCAAAGATCATCGGCATCGACCTCGGCACCACCAACTCGTGCGTCGCGATCATGGAGGGCGGCAAGCCCAAGGTGATCGAGAACTCGGAAGGCGCGCGCACCACGCCGTCCATCGTGGCCTATACGGAGGATGGCGAGATCCTGACCGGCGCGCCGGCCAAGCGCCAGGCGGTGACGAACGCCAAGAACACGCTGTACGCGGTCAAGCGCCTGATCGGCCGCCGCTTCGAGGAAAAGGAAGTGCAGAAGGACATCGGCCTGATGCCATTCAAGATCGTCAAGGCCGACAACGGCGACGCCTGGGTCGAAGTGCGGGGCAAGAAAATCGCCTCGCAGCAGGTTTCGGCCGAGGTACTGCGCAAGATGAAGCGCACCGCCGAGGACTATCTCGGCGAGGCCGTGACCGAGGCGGTCATCACCGTGCCGGCCTACTTCAACGACCATCAGCGCCAGGCGACCAAGGACGCCGGCCGCATCGCCGGCCTCGACGTCAAGCGCATCATCAACGAGCCCACTGCGGCGGCGCTCGCCTACGGCCTGGACAAGCAGGGCAAGAAGGACAGCAAGATCGCGGTATTCGACCTCGGCGGCGGCACCTTCGATATCTCGATTATCGAGATCGCGGACGTCGACGGCGAGAAGCAGTTCGAGGTGCTGTCGACCAACGGCGACACCTTCCTCGGCGGCGAGGACTTCGACCAGCGCCTGATCGACTACATCGTGACCGATTTCAAAAAGGACCAGGGCGTCGACCTGTCGAAGGACGTGCTCGCGCTGCAGCGGCTCAAGGAAACCGCCGAGAAGGCGAAGATCGAGCTTTCCTCGTCGCAGCAGACCGAGATCAATCTGCCGTACATCACGGCTGATGCCTCGGGTCCCAAGCACCTGACAATGAAGATCACCCGCGCCAAATTCGAGTCGCTGGTGGACGAGCTGATCCAGCGCACCATGGAGCCGTGCCGCATCGCGGTCAAGGACGCGGGGGTCAAGGTTTCCGAGATCGACGACGTGATCCTGGTCGGCGGTATGACGCGCATGCCGAAGGTGCAGGACAAGGTGCGCGAGTTCTTCGGCAAGGAGCCGAGGAAGGACGTCAACCCCGACGAGGCGGTCGCCGTCGGCGCCGCGATCCAGGCCGGCGTGCTCAAGGGCGACGTCAAGGACGTGCTGCTGCTCGACGTCACCCCGCTCTCGCTCGGCATTGAAACGCTCGGCGGCGTAATGACCAAGCTGATCAACAAGAACACCACCGTGCCGACCAAGGCGAACCAGGTGTTCTCGACCGCGGACGACAATCAGACCGCGGTCACAATCCACGTGCTGCAGGGCGAACGCGACGTCGCCTCGGGCAACAAGAGCCTGGGCCAGTTCAACCTGACCGACATTGCGCCCGCGCCGCGCGGCATGCCGCAGATCGAGGTCACCTTCGATATCGACGCCAACGGCATCCTGCACGTCTCGGCCAAGGACAAGGCGACCGGCAAGGAAGCCAAGATCAAGATCCAGGCCAGCTCCGGGCTGAACGAAGACGAGATCCAGCGCATGGTGAAGGACGCTGAAGTGCACGCCGAGGAAGACAAGAAGGCGCTCGAGCTGGTCAACGCGCG
>DAHVFK010000221.1 GCA_027317055.1 Betaproteobacteria bacterium
CCCTGCTGATGCACGGCGACACGCTCTGTACCGACGATCTGGACTACATGGCGTGGCGCGGCACGGTTCGTTCGGCAGCCTGGCAGGCCGAATTTCTGGCCGCGCCGCTCGACGTGCGGCGCGCCCGCACCCGTGCGCTGCGCAGCGAGAGCGAAGCGCGCAAGCGCAGCAAGAGCGCCGCAATTATGGATGTCAACCCGGACGCCGTGCGCGAGGCGTTTCGCCGCCACACGGTCACGCGCCTGATCCACGGGCACACGCATCGCCCCGGGCATCACGAGCTCGAGCTCGAGGGCCGGCGCTGCGAACGGTGGGTGCTGCCGGACTGGTACGAGACCGGCGGCTACCTCAGGGCGGAGAACGGAATGGCTCGCCTAGTCCGCTTCTCACCCGAGACCCGCTAGAAGCCGCGCGCCAGATCCTCGCGCAGGTCGGCTTGGCTTTCCAGTCCCACCGCGACGCGCACCAATCCGTCCGTGATGCCCGCTGCGGCGCGCGCTTCGGGCGAGATGCGACCGTGGGTCGTGGTCGCGGGATGGGTGATCGTCGTCTTCGTGTCGCCGAGGTTGGCGGTAATCGAGATCATGCGCGTGGCGTCGATCAGCTTCCAGGCCGCGGCCCGCCCGCCCTCGAGTTCGAACGAAACGACCGCGCCGCCCGCGCGCTGCTGGCGCCTGGCCAGCTCGTGCTGCGGATGCGACGCCAGCCAAGGGTAGTACACCCTTGCCACCCCGGGCTGAGCTTCGAGCCAGCGCGCGAGTTCGAGCGCCGAGGCGGACTGGGCGTTCATCCTCAGCTCGAGCGTCTCGAGGCCCTTGAGGATGACCCATGCGTTGAACGGCGAAAGACACGGTCCCGCGGTGCGCAGGAACCCGAAAATGCCGTCCATGACCAGCTTGCGCGGCCCCACGATCGCCCCGCCCAGCACCCTGCCCTGGCCGTCGAGATACTTGGTCGCGGAGTGAATCACCAGGTCCGCGCCGAGCGCGAGCGGGCGTTGCAGGGCCGGCGAGCAGAAGCAGTTGTCGACCGCCAGCAGCGCGCCGGCGCGCTTGGCGACCGCCGCGATCGCCGCGATGTCGGAGATCTCTGTCAACGGATTGGACGGCGTCTCGAGGAAGAAAAGTCTGGTGCGCGGCCGCACCGCGCGCTCCCAGTCGCCCGCGTCGAGCGGAGAAACGAAGGTCGTCTCGACTCCGAAGCGCGCAAGAATCCCAGCGTAGAGCTGCACGGTGGCGCCGAACACCGCCTTCGAGCAGACGACATGGTCGCCGGCCTTCAACAGCGCCATTGACATTGCGAGGATGGCCGACATTCCGGAAGCGGTCGCCACGCAGGACTCGCCGCCCTCCATGGCGGCAAGCCGGTCCTGCATCATGCTGACGGTAGGATTGGTGAAGCGCGAATAGATGAAGGCGTCTTCGCCACCGGTGAACTTGGCCGCCGCCTGCTGCGCGTTGTCAAAGACGAAGCTGGAGGTGAGGAACAGCGTCTCCGAATGCTCTTTGAATTCCGTGCGTGCCTGACCGGCGCGCACACCCAGTGTCGCAAGCTCGAATGTGTCTTTCATGACCTTACATCCTTCGCCTGCGGGGCACAAAAAAACCCGGCTGCGCGAACCGGGTTTGGCGGCACGCTTTAGCAGCATTTTTAACGCGCCCGCAAGCTGTCGTTTCAAATCGGCGCAGACGGTATGCTATCGCGAACGACGTCCGCCGTAAAGACGGGGCTGACCCCGCCCCGCCGGCTAGTCCGCTGCGACCAGATTGAGGTCGAGCTGGGCGCCTTCGGCGTCCTCGCCGGAATCGCGCGCGGCGTCGCGCCGGGTCTCGATCTCGAGCAGGTAATCGCTGGTCACGTCGCCCGTGATGTAGTTGCCGTCGAAGCAGGAGGTCTCGAAGCGCGTTAGTTTCGGGTTGATCTGCCGCACGGCGCTCTCGAGCGCCTCGAGATCCTGGTAGATGAGCGCATCCGCACCCAGCTCGATCGCGACCTCCTCCTCACTGCGGTGCGCGGCGATGAGTTCGGCCCGGGTCGGCATGTCGATGCCGTATACATTCGGAAAGCGCACCGGCGGGGCCGCCGAGGCGAAGAACACCTTGCGCGCACCGGCCTCGCGCGCCATCAGCACGATTTCCCGGCTCGTGGTGCCGCGCACGATCGAATCGTCCACCAGCAGCACGTTCTTGCCCTTGAATTCCATCGAAATGGCGTTCAGCTTCTGCCGCACCGACCTGCGACGCACGGAATGGCCGGGCATGATGAAGGTGCGGCCGATGTAGCGGTTCTTCACGAACCCTTCGCGGTAGGGGACCCCCAGGCCGAGCGCCAGCTGCAACGCCGAAGGGCGGCTGGAATCCGGGATCGGAATCACCACATCGACGTCGAGATGGTGATATTCGCGGCGGATCTTCTCGGCCAGCTTCTCGCCCATGGTCAGCCGCGCCTCGTACACCGACGCGCCGTCGATCAGCGAATCTGGCCGCGCGAGGTAGACGTACTCGAAAATGCACGGGTTGAGGCTGGTACGCGGCGCGCACTGCTGGCTGTAGAAGTTTCCGTCCTCGTCCATCAGAACGGCTTCGCCGGGCGCCACGTCGCGCAACACCTTGAAGCCGAGCGAATCGATCGCCACCGACTCGGACGCAACCATGTACTCCGTGCCGCTATCGGTTTCGTTGTAGCCGATCACCGCGGGGCGGATCCCATACGGATCGCGAAACGCGAGTACGCCGTAACCCGCAATCATCGCGATCACCGCGTATGCGCCGCGGCAGCGGCGGTGGACATTCGACACCGCGGCGAAGATGGTCTGGGGATCCAGCCGCAGCTTGACCGAGGTCTTCTCCAGCTCGTGAGCGAGCACGTTGAGCAGCACCTCGGAGTCGGAGTTCGTGTTGATGTGCCGCAGATCCTGACGGAACATCTCATCCTTCAGCTGGTCGGCGTTGGTCAGGTTGCCGTTGTGTCCGAGGACGATTCCGAACGGCGAGTTGACGTAGAGCGGTTGAGCCTCGGCCGAGTTGCGTGCCGAACCGGCGGTAGGGTAGCGACAGTGCGCGATTCCGACGTTGCCCGGCAGCGAGCGCATGTTGCGCGTGCGGAAGACGTCGCGCACCATGCCGTTGCCCTTTTGCATGTGAAAGGTCTTGCCCTCGCTGGTGACGATGCCGGCGGCGTCCTGGCCGCGGTGCTGCAGCAAAAGCAGCCCGTCATAGAGCAGCTGGTTGACGGGCGAACGCGCGACGATTCCGAGAATGCCACACATGGGGGCCGCCTACCGGTGTTCGGGCCTCAATGATAGCGCAGGCGCATGGCCAACGACGGCGGCAGCCACGGCCGAATCGCCAACACTGTCCGGGCCATGGGCGCCCCGCTGAACGAATCGCGCCAATACCCTTGCCGCGGCACGGCCGTCAGACCCGCCACCAGCGCGAAAGCAAGCACGATGAGGAACCCGCGCGCCAGACCGAACAGTGAACCCAGCACGCGGTCCAGCCCGCCCAGACCCGCCGCTTTCACCAACTTTGACAGCAACAGGCCGCAAAGCGTTGCAACGACGAGCGCGGCGATAAAGACGCACATGAATGCCGTCAGCATGCGCAGTTCCGGTGTGGGAATCGCGCGCGGCAAGGCGCCCGCAAGAGGAGCCGCGAACAGATATGCGGCCAGAAAAGCGAGCACCCATCCGGCGATCGATATCACCTCGCGCACTAGGCCGCGCCACAAGCCCCACAGCACCGAGACCCCGATCACGCCGAGCACGGCGTAGTCCAGCCAAGTCATCAGGACTTGGTGATGACGTTTCCGGGCTTGAGTCCAAGGCCCTTGAGCTTCGCATGCGCTTTCTCGGCGGCCTCCCGGCTGGCGAACGGTCCGGCTCGCACACGGGTCACCGGACCCTTTTCCGTGCCAATTCTTTCCGTGTAATAGGGAAGCTTGGCGGCGGCCAGGCGCGACGTCAGCTCCTTGACCCGCGCGGGCTCCGCCAGCGCCGCGACCGGCACGACGTACTCGGTGCCTGCCAATGCGGCTTCCGCGCGCGCGCGTTCGGCCGCGCTGGGCCCGGGTGGCGTTTCCTTGTGCGCGCTTGCGGTTGCCTTGTGCGGTGTCGCGGCAGGTTGGGTAGAAGGGCTCTGTGCAGGCTTCTCGGCCTTCGGCGCGGCCGGCGCGGGAAGCTTGGGCGCGAACTTCGTGTCCTCGCTCGGGATGCGCACATCGACCGGGGCGCTCGCCTGTCTCGGCTCGGAATCGAAAACCACCGGCAGCAGGATCACTGCGAGCAACACCAGGGCGACGGCGCCGACCAGGCGCCTGCGCCCGCGACGCTTGAGCGTGTTGACGTCCTGCGCTTCAGCCATGGTCGTGCGCGCCGCCGCGGACCGCCTCGAGATACGCCATCACCTTCCCGACCGTTAGGAATGATCCGAAGACCAGAATTTTATCATTCTCGCTCGCCTCTTCGCGCGCTGCAGCGAACGCCAGCGCCGCCGAACCGTGCTGCGCGGCCGGGGCCGACACGTTCTCGGCCAGCAGGATCTGCCCCAGTTCGGCCGCGCTTGCGCCGCGCTCGCCGTCGAGCGTCGCCAGGTGCCAGCGGGTCACCCGCGGCGCGAGCGCGCGCACGACGCCCGCGATGTCCTTGTCGCGCAACATGCCGAATACGGCGATCGTCTCGGGCGCGAAGCCGCTCCCCGCCAGATCCTGTACCAGCGCCTGCGCAGCCTGCGGATTGTGCGCCACGTCAAGGATCACCTGCGGCCGTCCCGGGAGGACCTGGAACCGCCCCGCGAGCGCGACCTGCGCCAGGCCCTGGCGCACGTGCTGCATGCCCAACGGCAAGCGTTCGCGCAGGCTATCGAGCGCGCACATGGCCGCCGCCGCATTGCGCAGCTGCAAGCCGCCGCGCAGCGCGGGGT
The DNA here is from genome assembly GCA_027317055.1 of Betaproteobacteria bacterium. Taxonomy (GTDB): domain Bacteria; phylum Pseudomonadota; class Gammaproteobacteria; order Burkholderiales; family SG8-39; genus DAHVFK01. Next base: position 4,920 of record DAHVFK010000221.1, read on the forward strand.
GGGCAAGTCCGGGGCGCATCCCCGCCGGCCCCCAATAGCGCCATTGCCCGTCCTCTCTCGCATAGCCGAAGTCGCGCCCCGCCAGAAGCAGGCGCGCGCCCGAGGCCTTTGCCGCTTCCAGGACCGAGTGCGGCGGCGAGGGGTCCGCCACGACTGCGGCCCGGCCGGGGCGAAATATGCCCGCCTTTTCCCGACCTATCAGTTCGCGCGTGGCGCCGAGAAAATCGACGTGGTCGATGCCGATGCTCGTCAGCACGGCACAATCGGCATCTAGCACGTTCACCGCATCCAGACGGCCGCCCAGCCCAACCTCGAAGATGACGGCCTCCAGGCGCGCCCGCCCGAATAGCCACATCGCCGCCAGCGTGCCGAACTCGAAATAGGTCAGGGGAACGTCGGCCCGCGCCGCGTCGACGGCCGCGAACGCCTCGCACAGCGCGTGGTCTTCGGCCTCGCGGCCGTCGATCCGCACGCGTTCGTTGTACCGCACGAGGTGCGGCGAGGTGTAAAGGCCGGTCCGGAATCCCGCAGCCTGCAATATCGCCTCGAACATCGCGCAGGTCGAGCCCTTGCCGTTTGTGCCACCCACGGTGAACACCGGGCACTCGATCCGCACACCCAGGCCCGAAAGCACTCGCGCGACGCGCTCGAGTCCGAGCGCGATCGGCTGCGGGTGCTGTCGCTCGACGTACTGCAGCCACTCGGCGAGCGTGCGGGACGCCACGACGGGAGACGATGCCCGGCGCGGGCTCAGGACGACTGCTCGGCGCGCAGCCCCTGCAGCATTCCAAGCAGGGAGGCGAGCGTGTCGCGCATTTGGCGCCGGTCGACGATCATGTCGATCGCACCCTTTTCCAGCAGGAATTCGGCGCGCTGGAACCCCTCCGGAAGCTTCTGTCTCACCGTCTGCTCGATCACGCGCGGACCGGCAAAGCCGATCAACGCCTTCGGCTCCGCGATCACGATGTCTCCGATCATGGCGAAGCTCGCCGATACGCCGCCCATGGTCGGGTCGGACAGCACCGACACGAACGGCAGCCTGCGTTCCGCAAGATCGGTGAGCGCGGCGGTGGTCTTCGCCATCTGCATCAGCGACAGCAGGCCTTCCTGCATCCTCGCGCCGCCCGACGCCGATACGCAAATGAACGGCAGCTTCTGCTCGATGGCGACGCGCACGCCCCGAACAAAGCGCTCGCCCACTAC
>DAHVFK010000222.1 GCA_027317055.1 Betaproteobacteria bacterium
GTGGCGATCCTGACACTGTGCAAGGGCGGAGACCACGTCGTCTCGACCTCGACCCTATACGGGGGCACGCACACCCTGCTCGGCGTCAACCTGAAGAAGCTCGGCATCGAAACCACCTTCGTCGCGCCGGACGAGCCCGAGAATTTCCGGCGCGCGATCCGGCCCGGCAAGACAAAGCTGCTGTACGCCGAGACGCTCGGCAACCCGCTGATCAACATCGTCGACATCGAGGCGCTCGCAGGCATCGCGCACGAGGCCGGGATTCCGCTCATGGTCGACAACACCGTGCCCTCGCCCTACCTTTGCCGCCCGTGCGACTGGGGCGCCGACATCGTCGTGCATTCGGCCACCAAGTACCTCGGCGGACACGGCACCACGATGGGCGGGGTCATCGTCGAGTCCGGCAGGTTCAAGTGGGACAACGGCAACTTTCCCGAGATGACCGAGCCTTCGCCGGGCTACCACGGGGTGCGCTTTTACGAGACCTTCGGCGACTTCGGTTACACCATGAAGGCGCGCATGGAGATCATGCGCACCTTCGGCCCGGCGCTCGCGCCTCTGAACGCCTGGCTGCTGCTGCAGGGAATCGAGTCGCTGCACGTGCGCATGGAGCGTCACTGTGCCAATGCCATGGCGGTGGCGAAGTTCCTCAAAGGCCACAAACAGGTGGCGTGGGTGAACTACCCCGGGCTGCCAAGCAGCAAGTACCACGCGCTCGCGCGCAAATACCTGCCCAAGGGGGCCTCCGGCCTGCTCAACTTCGGCGTCAAGGGCGGGGCGAAGGCGGGCGAAAAGTTCATCGAGGCGGCGCAGTTCATGAGCCATCTGGCCAACATCGGCGACGCCAAGACGCTGATCATCCACCCGGCCTCGACCACGCATCGCCAGATGAGCAACGAGGAACAGCTCAAGGCCGGCGTCGCCCCGGACATGGTGCGCATATCGGTCGGCATCGAATCGCTGGACGACATCCTGTGGGACATCGACCAGGCGCTCACCGCGGCATCCAAGGCATAAGGAGAGACAAATGCTCAGCTGGCAGGTTACCGAGCACGGCAAGCCGCTGCAGAAGGTGCTGCAGGACGCGCCCAAGCCCACCGGCACTGAGGTGCTGGTACGCGTCATGCGCGCAGGCGTGTGCCACAGCGATCTTCACATCTGGGACGGCTATTTCGACTGGGGTGGCGGCAAGCGCTTCTACGTCAGGGAGCGCGGCTGCGTGCCACCGTTCACCATGGGGCACGAACCCTTCGGCATGGTCGAAGCGATGGGCCCGGCGGCGGCGAAGGCCGCCAAGGGCCTAAAGATCGGGCAAAGGCGCGTGGTCTATCCTTGGATCGGCTGCGGCAAATGCGCGCTATGCAACGCCGGCAAGGACAACTACTGCGTCTCGGGCTCGCGCTTTCTCGGCGTCAACCGCGCCGGCGCGTATTCGACTCACGTTCTCGTGCCGCACCCGAAGTACCTGCTCGACGCGGGCGGCATCGAAGAAGGCTTTGCCGCGACACTCGCCTGCTCCGCGCTCACCGCCTACAGCGGCATCAATAAGCTTTCCGCGCCCGGACCGAAGGATTGGGTCGCGGTGCTCGGCTGCGGCGGGCTGGGCCTGATCGCGGTGTCGATCTTCAAGGCGAAGGGCGTGAAGAACGTCATTGCCTGCGACATCGACGAGTCCAAGCTCGCGGCGGCCAGAAAGCTCGGCGCGAAGCTGGTGCTCGATACGCGCGCGCCCGACGCCGCGCAGAAGCTCGCCGGACTGGCGCAGGGAAATCTTTCGGGTGCGATCGACTTCGTCGGCATGCCGGCCACCGCGCAGCTCGGCATCGGCGCGCTGCGAAAGGGCGGGCGCTACGTGCTGTGCGGCCTGTTCGGCGGCGAACTGAACTATCCGCTGCCACCGATCGCGCAGCGCGCAATCGGCATCATCGGCTCCTACGTCGGCGACTTGCAGGAGCTCAAGGAAGTGGTCGCACTGGCCAAGAAGAAGAAGCTCAAGCCCTCGCCGGTTGAGACGCGCCCCGCGGGCGAAGTCAATCGAACGCTGGACGAGCTCAAGGCCGGCCGGATTCTCGGCCGCGTGGTGCTCGATTTCGAACACGAAAGCAACTGATCGATGACGCCTTTCTCCTGGGAACTGCCCTACGCCTGGCCGCGCAAGCCGCTGCTGGCGGCAAACGTCGTCTCCACCTCGCAGCCGCTTGCCGCGCAGGCGGGATTGCGCATGCTGCTCGCGGGCGGCAACGCGGTCGATGCGATCCTCGCCAGCGCGATCACGCTGACGCTGGTCGAGCCGGTCTCCAATGGCATCGGCTCCGACGCCTATGCGATCGTCTGGGACGGCAAGACGCTGCACGGCCTGAACGCCTCTGGCCGCTCGCCCACGGGCTGGACACCGGAGTTCTTTGCAGGGCAGAAAGGCGTGCCCGTGCGCGGCTGGAACTCGGTCAGCGTTCCCGGCTGCGTGTCTGCCTGGCGCGAGCTGAGCGCGCGCTTCGGCAAGCTACCGTTCGACAAGCTGTTCGAGCCGGCGATCGGCTACGGCCGCGGCGGGTTCCTGGTCTCGCCGACCATCGCGCGCCAGTGGGCGGCGCAAGTCGCGGAGCTCAAGGGCCAGCCGGGCTTCGCCGAGGCCTTTCTGCCGGGCGGGAAGCCGCCCGCGCCGGGCCAGCAGTTCCGCTTCGCGAATCACGCCGCGACCCTGGAGAAGATCGCCGCCACCAAGGGCGAGGCGTTCTACCGGGGAGCGCTCGCCGACAAGCTCGAGGCGCACTCCAAGGCCAATGGCGGCGTCATGAAGGCCTCCGATCTCGCCGCGCACAAGCCCGACTGGGTCGACACCCTGAGCATGGACTACCGTGGCTACACGCTGCACGAGCTGCCGCCCAACGGCCAGGGCATCGTGGCGCTGATCGCGTTGGGGATCCTCGAGAATTTCGACGTTGCCGGCCATCCGGTCGACTCGGCCGACAGCGTGCACCTGCAGATCGAGGCGGTGAAGCTCGCCTTCGCCGATGCGCAGGCCTACGTCGCCGATATCGACTACATGCCGTTCCCGCCCGCCCGGATGCTCGACAAGGGCTACCTCAAGTCGCGCGCGAAGCTGATCGACATGACGAAGGCGCAGCCGTTCGCTGCCGGCACGCCGCCCAAGGGCGGCACCGTATATCTCACCGCCGCCGATGCGTCGGGCATGATGGTATCGATGATCCAGTCGAACTACATGGGCTTCGGCTCCGGCGTGGTAGTGCCGGGGACCGGCATCTCGCTGCAGAACCGCGGCGCCACCTTCGTGCTCAAGGAAGGCCACCCCAACCGCGTCGGGCCGAACAAGCGCCCTTATCAGACCATCATCCCCGGCTTTGTCACCAAGGACGGCAAGCCTGTGATGAGCTTTGGCGTCATGGGCGGAACCATGCAGCCGCAAGGCCACACGCAGGTGATGGTGCGCATCGCCGACTACGGCCAGAATCCGCAGACCGCAAGCGACGGGCCGCGCTTTCGCTGGGTGCAGGGCCTGGACGTGAGCGTCGAAGGCGGCTTCCCCGGCGCGACGCTGGAAGCGCTCAAGCAGCGCGGCCATCGCATCGTGACGGTAGACGACTACAACCAGTTCGGCTGCGCGCAGATGATCTGGAAGCTCGAGGGCGGCTACTTCGCCGCCAGCGACCCGCGCCGCGACGGACAAGCAGTCGGATTCTAGGAGGACTCAATGCTGAAGATCTGGGGACGCGCCAACTCGGTCAACGTGCGCAAGGTGCTGTGGTGCTGCGACGAGCTCGGCGCGCCGTTCGAGCGCATGGACGCGGGGATGCAGTACGGGGTGGTCAACACGCCCGAGTACCGCAAGCTCAATCCCAACGGCCTGGTGCCGACGATCGAGGAAGACGGCTTCGTGCTGTGGGAATCGCACGCCATCGTGCGCTACCTCGCGGCCAAACACGGTGCGGGCAAGCTCTGGCCCGCGGACCTGCGCGTGCGGGCGGATGCCGACCGCTGGATGGACTGGGCGGCCGGAAGCTTCCTGCCGGCGTTCCGGCCGGTCTTCTGGGGCCTGGTGCGCACGCCGGCCGAGAGCCGCGACATGAAGGCGATCAACGAAAGCGCCAAGAAGTGTGGCGAGCTGGCCGGATACGTCGACGCGGCGCTCGCCGGGCGGCGCTTCATCGCCGGCGAGCAGTTTACGATGGGGGACATTCCGCTCGGGTGCCACCTGCACCTGTGGCTCAACCTGCCGCTGGAACGGCCCGCCTACGCCAACCTCGCCGCCTGGCACAAGCGCCTGCTCGAGCGCCCCGCGTTCGACAAGTGGGTCAACACGAAGATCAGCTGAGCAATGCTCAAGGACAAGATCGCGATCGTCACCGGCGCGGCCAGCGGTATCGGCCTCGCCTGCGCGGAGCGGCTGGCCGCAGACGGCGCCACGGTCGTGCTTGCGGACGTAAACGAAAAAGCAGGCGCGGAGCACGCCAGGCGCATCGGGGGCAGCTTCGTGGCCACGGACCTGACGCAGCGCGACGGCTGCAAGCGGCTGGTCGACGCCACGCTCGCCGCGTACGGCACGGTGCACGTGCTGGTCAACAACGCCGGCTACCAGCACGTTTCGCCGATCGAGGATTTCCCGGAAGACCAGTGGCAGCGCATGATCGCGCTCATGCTCAGCGCGCCTTTCCTGCTGACGCGCTACTGCTGGCCGGCGATGAAGAAGCGGAAATGGGGTCGCGTGATCAACATCGCCTCGATCCATGCGCTCGTCGCCTCGCCGTTCAAGGTCGGCTACATCTCCGCCAAGCACGGGCTGGTCGGCCTCACGCGCACCGCGGCGCTGGAGGGCGGCGAGTTCGGCATCACGGTGAACGCGATCTGCCCGGCCTACGTGCGCACGCCGCTGGTCGATGCGCAGATCGCCGATCAGGCCAAGGCGAACGCCATCTCGCCGGAAGAAGTGATCGAAAAGATCATGCTCGCGCCTGCGGCGGTGAAGCGCCTGATCGAGCCGTCCGAAGTCGCCGACTTCGTTGCCTACCTGTGCGGCGAGTCCGCCGGCACCATCACCGGGGCCGCCCTGACCATGGATCTGGGCTGGACCGCGCGCTAGCGGGCCGCTCTTTGCGCAGCGCAACAAAGGACAACTGTCGGGAACGCCAGCTTCCGGATACGGTCTCCCCTTTTGAACCCGCGCCATGACGCGGGCATGGAGGAGACATGATCGATGCGCCGAAACGCTGCAGCCGCTGCCACGGTACGCTCGGGCTCGCCGTGCTCGAGCGGTTTTCCGGCGAACAATCAGGGGTTCGCATGAGCGTCGAAGGACTGCCGGCGCTCGAGTGCGCCGAAGGGCACCGCCGCTTTCTCGCGCCCGATTTCCCCAATCACCTGATGCAAGCGCTGCTCGCGGGCGAGCCGCTGGTGCCCGTTCCGGCCGCCGCGCAGAAAGGCGTGCTGCGCAAGCGGCTGCACTGCGCCGGCTGCGGAGAACCGCTCGCGGCGCAGCCCGCGAGCGGCGTCGAGGCGGTGCGCGTACTCGAAGTCAAGGGCAGCTCGCCCTTCGGCGTCCGCGTCGAGGCGCCGAAGTACCATTGCGCCGCCTGCGGCAAGGAAAACGCGCTGCCCGAACGCGCGCTGCTCGACGCCCTGCTGAAAGCGTCGGTCAACGGCTTTCGCGCGGCGCGGATAGATCCGAACTGAGCGCGGCGTCGCGCTCCGCCTTGGGCAGGCGGGCGAGCGCTTTCACCCTGGCGTAGAACGCGCCGAGATCGCCGTGCACGGCCGCGAGCTCGCGCCGGAAACCGGGAACCAGCTGCGAATAGGCGGAGATCGAGGCCAGCAGCGCGTTGTTGGGATCGCGCATCAGGCGGTCGAAGCCGGCGTAGCCTCCCCAGCGCGCCTTGAGTGCCGCGTAGCGTTCGGCGAGGCGCGCGAACTCGGCGCGCCTGGCGACGCGCATCGCGGCGGGCGCGAGCGGCTCGGCGTATCGGCGCGCGAGGCGCGCGCGCGCGTCCTCGATCAGGGCCACGAACTCGTCCTTGCGCGCTTCGGCTTCGCGGAACGCGGCGAGTTGCGCGCCGCGGCCCTCGGACTCGAGCCAGCGGCGGACGCCCTCGTCCTGCACCGTCAC
>DAHVFK010000223.1 GCA_027317055.1 Betaproteobacteria bacterium
GGCCCGACACCGCGGCCCAGTAGCCGCGCGCGAGCGAGCCGGCGATCGTCGCGTCCGGCGCCGCGGCCTGCGCGGCCGGGCCGCGCGCGAGCGCGCGCATCAGCGCCTCGCGCCGCAGCACGCCGATCAGGCGCCCGCTGCGGTCGACCACCACCATGGTCGGGTTCGCGCCCCAGCCGCGGTGGTTCACGGCGGCGGCGAGCGGCGTGTTGGCGGCGATGGAAGCCGAGGGCTTGGCCGCCAGGTCAGCGATGCGGCTCGAGGCCGGCGCGCGCAGCAGCGTGGTGAGCTCCACGATTCCGAGCAGCTTCTGCTCCGCGTCGACCACGTAGACGCGCTCGACGCGTTCGGCGCCGCCGTTGCGCACCCGCTCGAGCGCCTCCTCGACGCGCGTCTCGGGCAGCAGCGCGGTGACTTCCGGATCGGTCCACGCGCCCACGGCGTCATCCTCGTAGCCGAGCAGCAGGCGCGAAGTGAGCGCGGTCGCGGTCGGCAGCCCTTCCAGCAGGCGCAGCCGGCGCGGCTCGGCGACGTGGCGCAGGATGGTCACCGCCGCCTGCGGCCCGAGCGCGGCGAGCACCGCCATCGCCGGCGAGTCCTCGAGCTCGGCGAGCTGGCGCGCGGCCGCGGTGGGCAGCATGGCGGCGATGACCGGCGCGGTGACGCGCGCCGGCATGCGCGTCAGCAGCCCCGCGCATTCCTGCGCGGACATGCGCTCGAGCACGCGCGCGGCATCGCCCGGATGCGCGTCGAGGTAGGTGAGGGTAAGCCGTTCCGGATCAGCCATTGTCGTGCTCCGGCGCGAGCAGGACGATCGCCTCGTCGTGGAAGATCCTGCCCGGCAGCAGCACGCGCCCGCCGTCCGCCTCGAGCAGCAGGCCGGTGGTGGTGACTTCGAGGATGCGCCCCTCGTGGCCGGCGACGCGCACGCGCTGCCCGACCTCGAAGGCCTGGCGCAGGTAATGCGCGCCGATCAGGTTCGAGACGTAGCCGCGCGCGCCGAGGCTCATGGCGATCGCGACCCCGCCCGCCACGGTCATGAACACCGCGCCCGCGATGATCGCGAGGAAGGTGATGCGGATGCCGACCTGCTCGGCGCCGACCAGGATCGCGGCGGCCAGGATCGCGCCCTGCGCCACACGTGCGAGCATCGTGCGCTGCGAGGGCGCGAGCCGCGTGGCGGCGGCGTGCGTCAGGTCGCCGACGAAGCCCGATACGATGTAGCCCACTGCGATGATCAGCAGCCCGGCGGCGAAGGTCGGGATGTATTCCAGCAGCCGCGCGAGCCAGTCGGTGAAGGTCTGCAGTCCCAGCACCTGCGTCGCGGCGGTGACGAAAAACAGCAGCACGACCCAGAACACGACCGTGCCGAGCACCGCCGCCGAGCGTCCGAAGCGCAGCTTCTCGGCCGCGCGCGGCGCGACGAAGCGCGCCAGCAGCGTCTCCGCCAGGATCGCGCCGCGCACCGTGAGCGCGCGCATCAGCCGCCCGATGAACCAGCCGGCGAACAGCAGCAGTACCGCGCCGAGCACGCTCGGCAGGTAGGTCAGCAGACGCTCGAGTATCGCCGAGGCCGAGCTCGTGATCGCCGTGCCGAGTTCCTTCATTGAGCCCGCTCCCGAGTTTCGCATCAGATTAGCATTCCCCGCGGCCAACCGGCCAGCGCCGAACCTTATACTCGCCGCAATTCAGCGCGAAAGGAGCAAGTCATGGCAAAACCCGGGATCGGTTACGTCGGCGTAGGACTGATGGGCCTGCCGATGCTCAAGCGGCTCGTTTCGCTCGGCTACGCGGTGACCGCCTACGACATCGCCGCCGGGCAGATGGCGGCGGCGCGCGCCGCCGGCGCGCAAGCGGCGGGTTCGCCCGCCGATGCAGCGCGCGGCGCCGACCTGCTGCTGCTCAACCTGCCCACCGTCGCGGCGGTCGAGAGCGCGGTTTTCGGCGAGAACGGGGCCGGGGCGGTGCTCAAGGCGCCGCAGCTGGTGGTGGACTTTTCGACCATCCCGCCGGCGAAGGCGAGGGAGCTGGGAGGCAGGCTGCGCGCCGCGGGCGGCGCGGGATGGATCGACGCGCCGGTCTCGGGCGGCCCGCCCGCCTCGGGCGACGGCACGCTGACGGTCATGGCCGGCGGCGAGGCGGCCGAGATCGAGCGCGCGCTGCCGCTGTTGAAGGACGTCTCGGCGCGCTGCACCCGCCTGGGGCCGGTTGGCAGCGGGCTGGCGGCGAAGATGATCAACCAGCTGGTGGTGGGGATCGGGCATGCGATGCTCGCCGAGGCGATCGTGCTGGCCGAGGGCGCGGGCCTGGACGCGGCGCAGGTGCCGCAGGCGCTCGCGGGGGGCTTGGCCGACTCGAACCTGATGCAGCGCTTCTATCCGCGCATGGTCAAGCGCGAGTTCGCGCCGCAGGGCTACGTGCGTCAGCTGCTCAAGGACCTCGAGATGGTGCACGAGTTCGCCGCGGCGACCAAATCGCCCACGCCGATGACCGCGCAGGCGCTGTCGCTGTTTCGCATGCTGGCGCACCTCGGGTACACCGAGCTCGACACCACCGCGCTGATCAAGCTGTACGACGCGCGCTAGGCCTTCTCCGGCCCGAACAGCCAGGCGTCCATCGCCAGCGCGCCGCCCTCGATGCCGTCGTAGAGCCGCTCGGAGGCGCCCCCGGGCGCCGCGGCGCCGAGGGCGAAGAAAAGCGGCAGGAAGTGCTCCTCGCTGGGATGCGCGCGCAGCGCGTGCGGCGCGCGCGCGCGGTAGTCGGCCAGCGCCTCGAGCTCGCGCGCGGCGATGCGCGCCGCGACCCAGGCCTGGAACTCGAGCGCGTAGGCAAGCGGCGCGACCTCTCGCCCGCTGCGCACCCAGTCGCGCAGGTTGTGCGTCATGTGTCCCGAGCCGATGAGCAGCACGCCTTCGGCGGCGAGCGGCGCGAGCGCGCGCCCGAGCGCGAGGTGGCGGCGCGTGCCGAGCGCGCTCTGCAGCGAAAGCTGCACCACCGGCACGTCGGCGTCCGGGTAGGCGTGCAACAGCGGCGACCAGGCGCCGTGATCGCGCCCGCGCGCCGGGTCGACCTCGGCCGCGAGGCCCGCCTGCCCGAGCAGCGCCGCGGCGCGCGCGGCCAGTTCCGGCGCGCCGGGCGCCGGGTAGCGGATGCGGTAAAGCGGTTCCGGGAACCCGTAGAAATCATGGATCGTCTCCGGCCGCGCGCCGCCGGTGAGCGCGGGCGCCTCGGTTTCCCAGTGCGCCGAGACGATGAGGATCGCGCGCGGCCGCGGCAGGCTGCGCCCGAGCGCGGCCCAGGCCTCGCCCGCGCGGCCGGCGTCGAGCGCGTGCATCGGCGAGCCGTGCGAGATGAAGATCGAAGGCAGCGGCGGCATCACGACAGCTCGATCCAGTGCGCGCAGGCGAGCACCCTGGCGTCGTCGCCGATGCGCCCGACCACCTGCACGCCGAGCGGCAGGCCCCTGGGGCCGCGGCCGGCGGGCACGTTGACGCAGGGTGCGTGCAGCAGCGTCCAGACGCGGTTGAACACCGAGTCGCCGGTCGAGGCGAGTCCTTCCGGCGCTTCGCCCGGCGCGGAGGGCACCACGAGTGCGTCGAAATCGCGCATTGCGTCGGCGAGCCGGCGGCGGGATTCGCTTGCGGCGCGCCGGGCCCCGTCGTAGGCCTCGGCCGTCACGCCGCGGCCTCGGTCGAGCTTTGCGATCAGCGGCTCGCGGATCCGGTCGCGGTGGCGCCGGTGCTCGTCGGCCAGGCAGCGCGCGATCTCGTGGTCCCAGATCGTGCCGTGCAGGTCGGCCAGCGGCGCGAAGGCCGCTGGCAGCTCGAGCGCCTCGACGTGCGCGCCGGCGCGCACCAGGCGCCGGGGCAGTTCGTCGAACAGCTTGTGCGTCTCGGGCAGCGCGGCGGGCCATTGCGGCGTGCGGCACAGACCGAGTCTGGGCGCGTTGAGCGAAGCCGGGATGCGCAGCGCCTCGCGCCCGCTCAGCGCGGCGGCGAACAGCGCGGCGTCCTCGACCGAGCGCGCGAACACGCCGACCGTGTCGAAGCTGTCCGAGATCGGCTTGACGCCGGTGCGCGGCAGCAAGCCGAAGCTCGGCTTGTAGCCGACCACGCCGCAGAACGCCGCGGGCCGGATCACCGAGCCGCCGGTCTGGGTGCCGAGCGCGAGCGGCAGCATGCGGTCGGCCACCGCCGCCGCGGAGCCCGAGGACGAGCCGCCCGGCGTGTGCGCCGGGTTATGCGGATTGGTGGTCGGGCCCGGCGGATGAGTCGCGAACTCGGTGCTTACGGTCTTGCCGAACACCAGCGCGCCGGCGCCGCGCCCGAGTGCGACGCAGGCGGCGTCGGCCGCGGGGCGGTGTCCGGCGTAGATCGGCGAGCCGTATTCGGTCGGCAGGTCGAAGGTGTCGATGATGTCCTTCACCCCGAACGGCAAGCCGTGCAGCGGACCGCGCGCGCCGGCGCGCTCGAGCGCGCGCGCCGCCTCGAGCACCCGCTCGGGCTCGAGCCGCGCGAAGGCGCGCACCACCGGCTCGCGCAGCGCGGCGCGCTCGAGGCAGGCCCGCGCCAGCGCCTCAGCGGTGATTTCTCCGCGCGCCAGGCGCGCAACGAGAGCCGTTGCGCCCAGCTCGTTGAGCGGGGTCATTTCTGCCCGAGAGCGGGCGGCTGCCAGAGGTAGGGCGGCGGCCCCGGCACGCGCAGCACGCGCAGCATGCGCAGCGCCGCCTCGCGGCCGCGGTAGTAGCCGGGCACCCGCACCGATTCGGAAAACTCCATCGCGCGGTAGAACGCGCGCGCCGCCTCGTTGCGCTCGCGCAGCTCGAGGTGCACGCTGCCGATGCCCGCCGTCTGGGCCGACTCGAGCAGCCATTGCAGCAGCCGCCGGCCGATGCCGCGGCGCCGCTGCGAGGGGTGCACCGCGAGCAGCACCAGGTGCGCGCGCTCGTCGCCGAACTCCATGATCACGAAACCGATCACCGCGTCGGCCGCGCAGGCGACCAGGGTGACCGTGTCGCGCTCGCGGATCGCGCGCTGCACGCGCGCCGCGTCGTACTTCCAGCCCAAGCCCGCCTCGACCAGGTCGCGCGACATGAGCGCGATCGCCTGCGCATCGCGCGCTTCGGCCAGCCTGAGCGTGACGGAGTTGGCAGTCACAGCGGTAGTTTGCCACGGCCGCAGGCGCGTGCGATTGCAATGAAGCGACAATTCCGCCCGGACGGCGTGCAACGGGCGACCAGCGGGGGGTGGAGGGAGCGCGGTTAGTGTAAATTCCAAAGCGATGAAGGCCTTACGCCCTAGGCTGACAATGCTGCGCGTCGCGGGCTGCGCGGCGGCGCTCCTGTGCGCCGGCGCGGGCCCCGCTGCGCAAGCCGCGACCTACTGCATGCTTAGCAACCAGGCGTATGCGTGGGATACCGCGACCACCAACGTGGTGTGGGACCAGACCAACACGTCATATCCGATTGACGACGACAAGCAGGTCGTCAACATCGGCTTCAACTTTACCTTCGCTGGCACGAGCTACAGCCAGGTGCGGATCATTTCCAATGGCCTGCTGCAGTTCGGCGCCGACCAGGCGATGCAGCAGGCTTACCTGAACCAGCCCCTTCCCGCACCGGTTTACCTGAATTTCCTCGCGCCGTACTGGGACGACCTCGATCCGGCGATCGGCGGAACGGTGCGCTACAGCCTGCTCGGAAGCGCGCCCAACCGGCGCTTCGTCGTGTCCTGGGAAAACGTCCCCATCTACGGCGGCGCCGGCAGCTACACCTTCCAGGCGATTCTGTATGAGAACGGCGATATCAAGTTCCAGTACGGCGCGGGGAGCGCGAACGGCAGTTCGGCCACGATCGGTGTCCAGGTCAACAGCGGCGATGCGACCCAGTATTCGTTCAATACGACTTCGGTCGCGGCGGGCAATGCGATCCTGTTTTCCGATCGCGCAGCGGTATGCGGCGCCGCTGGCCTGGTGGCCGAGTACCATATGGACGAGTCGAGCTGGGGAAGCGTGATCGACAGCTCGGTCAACGCGAACAACGCTACGGCCCTCGGCAGCGCCGTGCCCGTGCCGTATCCGACCATTCCCGTGCCGC
>DAHVFK010000224.1 GCA_027317055.1 Betaproteobacteria bacterium
CGGTCACGCCGCCGCCAAGCTGCGTGCCGGTGCGGCGAGAGTAGGTGTCGACGTAGGGGTTGCGCGCGATGATCGCCTCGACCTGGCGCAGCAGGCGGTCGGTCTCGGTAAGCGAGGTGCCCGGTTGCGAGCGGTAATCGAGGATGAAGCCGCCCTCGTCCATCGAGGGCATGAAGCCCGAGCCGGTATGGTGGAAGGCAAACCAGCCCGCGAGAACGAGCGGCGCCACGCCGGCCAGCGCCCAGACCGGCCGCGCCAGCACTCGCCGCATGACCGCACCGTAGGCCAGGTGCATCCATTCGGTCAGCCGGCCGCCTTCCTTCTGATTGGCGTCCTTCGCGTTCAGGAAGTGATCGGCCAGGATCGGCACCGCCAGCCAGGTGACAAAGAACGAGATCACCAGCCCGGCGGCCATAGTGAGCGAGAGCGCCTTGAAGAACGCGCCGGTGACGCCGGTCAGGAACGCGAGCGGCACGAAGATGACGATGGTCGAGGCCGACGAGCCGGCCAGCGGGCGCACGAACTCGAGCGCGGCCGCCATCACCCGCCCGTGGTGGTCGGCCGGCGCGCCGCGCAGCCGGCGCACGATATGCTCGATCATCACGATCGCGTCGTCGATGATCAGCCCCACCGCGGCGGCCATGCCGCCCAGGGTCATGATGTTGAAGCTCATGCCGAGCGCGTACAGCAGCACCACCGTCGCCGCCAGCACCGCGGGCAGGACGATGAGCGCGATCAGGGTGGTCTTCAGGTTGCGCAGGAACGCGAGCAGCACCAGCGCCGCGAGCGCGGCGCCGATCAGGATCGCGTCGCGCACGCTCGCCGCGGCCGCGACCACCAGCTGGCTCTGGTCGTACCACTTGGCGATCTTCACCCCCGGCGGCATCTGGCGCGCGTAGCCTTCGAGCCGCGCGGTGACGTCCGATGCGATCTGCACGCTGTTGCTGCCGGGCTGCTGGTACACGTCGAGCAGCACCGCCTGCTTGCCGTCGGCGTTGACCCGGATCCACTGCGGCACCGTGCTGTCGGTGACGGTGGCGACGTCGCTCAGCCGCACCAGGCCGTTGGCGCCGCTGCGCAGCACGGTCTGGCCGATCTGCGCCAGGCTCTGCAGCCGCGTGTCGGACACCGCGAGGTAGAGCTTGTAATGGTCCTCGAGGCGGCCGACCGCGGTCACCACGTTGGCCGCGCCGAGGGCGGCCGAAACGTCGGACAGCGCAAGCCCGTAGGCCTCGAGCCGCGCCGGGTCGACCGTCACGTGGTACTCCTCGCGCGCGCCGCCGACCACCTGGATGCGCGCCACGCCGTCGACGCTCGACAGCAGCGGGCGCAGCCGGTAGCGCGCGAGATCGTACAGCTCGGTTAGCGACCGACTGTCCGAGGTCAGGCTGTAGGCGAGGATCGGGAACACCGTCGGGTCCATGCGCTTGGTGCGCGACTGGGTGCCGGCCGGCAGGCTGGGCAGGATCTGGCTGATTGCGCCGTTGACCTGCGAGGTCGCGGCCGCCATGTCGGTGCCCCAGTCGAAGTTGATCGATACGTCGGCCGAACCGCGACTGGTGGTCGAGCGCACGTCGCGCACACCCGGCACCCGGCGCACCGCCTCCTCGACCGGCACCGTGACCTGCAACGCCATCAGGTCGGCGGGCCGGTCGCCGGCGTCGAGCGAGACGAGCACGCGCGGGAAATCGACGTTCGGGAACAGGGTGACCGGAAGCTTGAACGCGGCGAAGCCCCCCGCGATGGCGAGCATGGAGAGGAAGAACAGGATGGAACGCCGATGGGCCTGCACCCATTGGGTAAAATTCATTGCGCTTCCTCGCGCACCGCCATGCCGTCGGCCAGCTCGTAGTTGCCCCGCACCACCACCTTGAGCGCGGGGTCGAGCCCGGCGCCGCTGATGCCGAGCAGCTTGTCGCTGTCGCTTTCGACCTGCACCGCGACCCGGTGCGCGACGCCGCCTTGTACCTGGAAGATGTAGTCGCCGCCGCCGTCGCGCAGCACCGCCGAGCGCGGCACGGCCCACCCGATTCTGCTCGCGAGCGTGATCTCTCCCCGCACCCGCATGCCGGGCAGCAGGTCGCCGGAGCTGATCCTGACCACCACGTCGACCAGCTGCGTCTGCGGGTTGACCATGCCGTGCACCGCGGCCACGTGCGCGTCGACCGTGCGCCGGGCGTCGAATACGGGCGTGAGCCGCACCGGCATCCCGGCGCGCACCGAGAAACTGTCGGAGGGCTCGATGCCCAGCAGCACGCGCAGGCCGGAGAGCCGCGCCAGCTGGAGTACCGCGGTCCCGGCCGCGACGCGGTCGCCGAGCGCGGCGCCAACGCTTACGACCACGCCGTCGAAAGGCGCCTTGACCGCTTCGGTCGCGCTGCCGGTGCCGAGCCTGCGTTGCGCCGCGAGCGCGGCCTCGGCGTCCGCCAGCGTCTTGCGCGCGGCGGCGAGCTGCGACGCGGTGGCGAGCTTCTGCGCCACGAGCTGCTCGGTGCGCGCGAGCTCCGAGCGCGCGAACGCGAGCGCGTTCTCCGCCTG
The DNA here is from genome assembly GCA_027317055.1 of Betaproteobacteria bacterium. Taxonomy (GTDB): domain Bacteria; phylum Pseudomonadota; class Gammaproteobacteria; order Burkholderiales; family SG8-39; genus DAHVFK01. The sequence goes on from DAHVFK010000224.1 coordinate 2,539, forward strand.
GCGATAGCCCAGCGCGGCCCCCGCGGCGGTGCGGAGCTCGAGCAGCCTGGCGCCTTTCTTCACCACCTGCCCCGGGCTCACCTCGAGCGCGCTGATGCGGCCGGGACGCGGCAGGTTGACATTGATCGTGCCGCCCACCTCGGGCGCGAGCGTGCCGTAGCCGACCAGGGTTTCCGCGATCGCGTGCCGGCGCAGCGGCTCGGTGCGCACCAGCACGCTCGGCGCGTCCGCGGCGGACGCGAGCCCCGGCGCGAGCAGGGCGAGGATGATGAGGAAACGTTTCACTTGGCGTTGCTCCCGGCGAGAGTGAGGATGGCGATGCGCTGCTCGAGGATGCGCTGCTCGAGCGTGATTTCCTCGACGCGCTTGGCAAGCAGGGCCGACTGCACGTTCGCGTAGGCGAGCTCGCTCAGGTTGCCGGCCGACAGCGCCGCCGCCGCGGACGCGGCGGCCTGCCCGAGTGCCGCGAGCGCGGACTTGACGCCCGCCAGCTGCTCGCCGAGCAGCGCCTGGTCCCCGAGCAGGGCGTAGACCTCCGCGCTGGCGTCGTCAAGGCGCAGCCGGTACTCGTCGTGCAGCTGCCGGCGCGTGGCGCGCTCGATCGCGACGTTGCCGCGGTTGCCGTTGAAGATCGGCAGCGAAAGCGTGATGCCGATTCCGCGCGTGTAGAGGTTGCTGGTGTCGCGCGCGCGCGTCAGGCCGACGTTGAGCGCCGGGAACTGCGCCAGCACCGCGGCGCGAAAGCGCTCCTCCTGGCTCTGGTAGCCGGCCTGCAGCGCCAGCAGGTCGGGGCGGCGCTGCCCGAGCTGCGTCAGCGAAGCTTTGACTTGCGCCGGATCGAGCGGCGGCAGCGCGCTGCCGCCGACCAGCTCAAGCCGGGCGTCCGGCGCCAGGCCGAGCAGGCGGGCGAGGTCGATCCGGTTGCGCCGCACCTGGCGTTCGAGCTCGTTGATCTGGCGCTCGGCGTCCTGCAGCGCGGCGAGGTCGGCGCCGACCGCGTCGAGCGTCGCGTTGCCCTGGGCCAGCGCGGCTTTCACACCCTGGTAACGGGATTGGAACAGTTTTCTGGTTTGCGTCAAGACCTCCAGCAAGCGCTGCTGCTCGATGTTGCGCACGAACAGCAGACGCGCCCGGCCCACGACCTGCCATTCCTGCCACAGCAGCTCGAGGTTCACCTGGCGTGCGGACGCGCTCGCGGCCGCCGAGCGCGCCGAGCGCGTCAGCAGCGCGTTGACGTCGTACGACAGGCCGGCGCCGAACGCGCTCGTGTTGCCCGGCCCGCCGTTGGTCGGCACGTCGCGCGTCAGGGCGAGCTGCGGGTCGGGCAGCAGGCCCGCGGCAAAGGCCTGCGCGCGCGCGACGCCGAGCCGGTCGCGCGCGAGCTTGAGCTGCGGGTTGTTGGCCACCGCGAGCATCGCCACTTCGTCGATGTCGAGCCCGTCGCTCGGATCGAAGCGGTGCGAGCGCAGCGCGGGCAGCGGCATGCGCGAAGCGTCGACTTCGATCTTGCCGACCTCGCGTACCATGTGCGGCGCCGTGTCGAGCGGCTCGGGCTGGTAGGTGGCGCAGCCTGCCAGCGCGGCGGCGATGCCCAGCGCGGCAAGCCGGTGCGATGTGAATTTCAATTCTGCGTCCATCTGCCTGAATGAAGCGGCATATTCTGTCGCGGGACGAATTAAAAATTCCTTAAGGAATTTCAGCCCCGCGAGAATGTCATGATCTTTCACATATCTTACAGGGGGTTTTTCGAGCCGTGACCGGTCGTGCCATCGTGCTGCTCTCGCTCGCCGCGCTCGCCAGCGCGGCGGCGCTGCGCGTCACCGACCCGCTGCTGGCGCTGATCGCCTCCGAGTACCGGGTCACGCCCGGCGCGGCGGCGGCGGTGATCACCGGCTTCTCGGTCGCCTACGGGCTGCTGCAGGTGGTGCACGGGCCGATCGGCGACCGCATCGGCAAGTACCGGCTGGTGACGGCGGCGACCGCGCTCTCGGCGCTGGGGACCTTCGCCTGCGCCGCGGCACCCTCGCTCGGCTGGCTGGTCGCGGCGCGCTTCGTCTCGGGCGCGACGGTCGGCGCGCTGATCCCGGTCTCGATGGCCTGGATCGGCGACGTGGTGCCTTACGAGCGCCGCCAGCCGGTGCTCGCGCGCTTCCTGATCGGCCAGATGAGCGGCGTCGCGCTCGGCACCACCGCCGGCGGGGTGCTGGGCGAGGCCTTCGGCTGGCGCGCGGTGTTCGTGGCGCTGGGCGTGCTGTACCTCGCGATTTCCGCGCTGCTCGCGCTCGAGCTGCGCGGCAACCCGCTCACGCGCCGCACGAGCGGCGCCGCGGTGTCGGTGCCCGACGCCTTCCGCCGCATGGCCGGGCTGCTGCGTGGGCCCTGGGTGAGGGTCATGCTGGTGACTGTGTTCGCGGAGGCGCTGCTGTTCTACGGCGCGCTCTCGTTCGTCGCGCTGCACCTGCACGAGCGGCTCGGCGTGAGTCTCGGCGCGAGCGGCGCGCTGGTGACCGCGTTCGCCGCCGGCGGGCTGCTGTACGCCGCGCTCGCCGGGCGCGTGGTGCCGCGCCTGGGCGAGACCGGCCTGGTGCTGACGGGCGGCGCGCTGCTCGGCATCGCCTGGCTCGGCATGATCGTCGCGCCGAGCGCGGCCTGGGCCGTGCCCTGCCTGACGGCCGCCGGAACGGGCCTGTACATGCTGCACAACACGCTGCAGGTGCACGCGACCCAGATGGCGCCCGAGGCGCGCGGCGCGGCGGTGTCGCTGTTCGCGCTGTCTCTGTTCAGCGGCCAGTCGGCCGGGGTGTGGATCTCGGCGCGCATCGTCGACCACTTCGGCACCCGGCCGGTGTTCGCCGTCGCCGCGCTCGGCCTGCCGCTGCTCGCGCTCGAATTCCGCCGCCGCCTTGCGGCGCGCGCCGCATAATGTGCCAGGCCATGCTCTCGCCCTATTTCGACGATACCCACAGGCTGCTGCGCGAGACGCTGCGCCGCTTCGTGGCTAAGGAAGTCGTGCCGCAGGCCCCCGCCTGGGAGGAGCAGGGCTTCGTGCCGCGCGAGGTGCTGCGCGAGATGGGGCGCTACGGATTCCTCGGCCTGCGTCACCCGGAGAAATACGGCGGCGGCGAGATGAACGCGCTCGCCACCGCGCTGCTGGCCGAGGAGCTGGGGCGCTCGGGCTTCGGCGGCTTCGCGGCCACGGTGCTGGTCCACACCGACATGGCTTCGCCGCATCTGGCGCGCGCGGGCTCGCCCGCGCAGCTCGAGCGCTGGATGCCCGGAATCGTCGCCGGCGAGCTGATCACCGCGGTGGCCGTGACCGAGCCCGACGCCGGCTCGGACGTGAAGTCGATCCGCACCGTCGCCCGGCGCGAAGGCGGCGGCTGGCGGCTGCGCGGCAGCAAGACGTTCATCACCAACGGCGCGCTCGCGGACCTGGTCTTCGTCGCCGCGAGGACCGACCCGGCCGCGGGTTCGAAGGGCATCTCGATGTTCGCGCTCGAAAAGGGCGCCCCCGGCTTCACGCTCGGGCGGCGGCTG
>DAHVFK010000225.1 GCA_027317055.1 Betaproteobacteria bacterium
CCCGCGAACGATGCCCTTGTACGCCTGGATCACGTAGCCGTCGAAGTTGAAGGTCGTGGTGACGAAGAGTGGTTCAGGCATCGCGCTTCCTCCCTTTTTTAGCATCGTATTTGTTCGCCCAACGGGCTTCCGATGCGCGGCGAGCGACCGGGCGGCTACGTGTCTTTAACGCGTACGTAGAGATGCGCGCTGGGCGAACCATCTCCCGCAGGGACCGACTTTACTTCCAAAAACGGCTGCTGTCGTACGAGCTCCCCAAGCTTCGGGAATCCGTAATTCCTCGGATCAAACGACGGATTCTTCTTCATCAAGAGAGACCCAACCCCGGACAGGGCGGCCCACCCATCTTCACGCGCTGCGGCGTTGACCGCGTCGGTCAGTTCGGGCTGCAGCGGTTCCTGGGGCGAAACTGCGTCCGACGAGTCGGCTGCCGCCGGCCGGAGAATCTCGGTGAACACAAACTTGTCACAGGCGGCCACAAACGGCTTCGGCGTCTTCCTCTCCCCGAAACCGTACACCGCAAGACCCGCCTCGCGTATGCGTGTTGCAAGGCGCGTGAAATCGCTGTCCGACGAAACCAGGCAAAACCCGTCCACCGTTCGTCCGTGAAGGAGGTCCATGGCTTCGATGATTAGCGCCGAATCCGTCGCATTCTTGCCCACCGTGAACCGGAACTGCTGGACAGGCTGAATAGCGAGGTTGTGCAGCACGTCCTTCCACCCGGACAGATTAGGTGTTGTCCAATCACCATACGCCCGCTTCACAGTCGCCGTCCCATAGCTGGAAACCTCCGCCAGCAGCTCGCTCGCGATCGAGGCCTGCGCGTTATCCGCGTCGATGAGTACCGCTAATTTGTCGGTGGACGGTGATGGCATAGTCTCTCCGGAAGTCCTTAAGACCGCGCTCACGCGCCGCGCTTCTTAACGCGGTCACGTGCTGCGGCTTGTTGCGCCCCAATGCCCTTGCGCCATGCGGAGACTTTCTGTTTGAACGACACAGCAGCATGAGCTGGACTTGTCGATGGCATGCGAAGAAGATTCATGGCCGTATGCTCCAGTTCTGGCACTACGTATCGTCTGTAGTAGTGCTCCGCGGCAGCCCCATTGAACAAAATCGTATGGATCTCTGGATGCCGGCGAAAGAAGGGATTGAAATCGTTCGTCTTCACGGATCCTGCTTGAATAGCGGCGTCGAGACTTCCCTTCCGATGGCATGAATGGAGGACATCCCATAAAGCAATGCCGTGACCCTTCAAAAGCTGGAGGCGTTCATCGTATCCGGCGCTGGCCTTTAACCCAGTGACGTCTTCCATGATCCTCCAGAAGCAATTCTTGGGATTGGCGTAGTACTGACCAGCATCGAGCGATGGCTGTCCCGGCATGCTGCCCAGGATCAGTACTAGCGCATTCTTCGAGCTGATCGGCTGGAAGCTCTTGAGCTTCTTCATGACACCCTACGCTGTTCGTCAATCGCGCTGTTTAATGCGCGTCGGCTGTATTAAGTGGTTGGGCCGCTTGCTCCGGGAAAGCGGTCTTTATTGCGTGTTCGTCCGGCAGAGACTTCACATGCCAGCGAATGAGCCTAACACCTGCGGAAGATGTAGCCTTCTCCTTCTTCTGGTCGGTCTCCGCGCGTGCGGCTGCCTCATGTGATTTGTCATCAAGCTCAATCGCCGCGAGTACCGTTGAATCTTTTGTGCACACGACAAAGTCGTAGCTCAGGCGATTGATGCGGTTATTCCATTCGTGGAAATTGAATCCTTTCTTGACACCGAGAACTCGCGAAACCTGCACCTGGGCAAGGACAATGTGCTCTGGCAACGCCTTGACTAAGCGGTGGTAGAGCACTTGTTCGGGCTGCGATAGCGGCCGTTTTGCGTAGTACGGCCACGTGCGGGGACCCCCGCCGGAGCCACCGCGCCTCTTAAGGATGGCAAGCGCCGCGACGGCGACGACTAGAAGGACGAGAGCGAGGGTGAGGAGCTTCACGGGCACGAATCTCCGATATGGGCGAGCAACCTGACGCCCGCAACTATATAACTGGCAAACGTGGAAATGCCGTAGGGCAGGGCGCAGGGTTTATCTGTCCGTCTCACCTTGGGCTCTCGATGACTGCGCGTGTGGCTTCGATCAGGCGTCGCCCGCGTCCGCTCCCCGCCGGAACCAGATCGCCAGCGCCCAGGTCGCGCCCGGGAACGTCACCGCCCGCAGCGACGCGACCCAGATCAGCGGGTGCCAGTACATCTATTAGCCGCGGCGCTCAGCACCGTCAGCTGCATGCTGTTGTTAGACCGCCCCTGTGGATGGTTCATTCGGCCCACCTTCTCGCACAAACCCTGCGAATCGCGTGCGGATGTACTCCTTTGCACTCTCCGGCGGCAGCTTGATGGTTCCCGGGCCGCTGCGCACGAAGAAGTCGCCATCGGGCGTCGTCTCGAGCCCCTTCCACTTCAGGAACGCGGGCTCGGGGCTCCGCTGGCAGCTCACCACGCACACGGTCTTGCCCTGCACGATCTGGGTCTTCGGGTCGATGCAGGTGCCGGCCCGGTCGCCGAGGCTGTTCCGCACCACCTGCGCCAGGTGGCGCATGAACTTGTCGTCGCTCTCGAGCTGGTCGCGCTCGATGCCGACGATCGCTCCGTCGTCGGCGACGCCGATCAGCAGGTCGCCCCCTTCGGTGTTCAGGAAGGCGGCGATGGTCTTGAGCACGGCCTGCGTCACCCCCTTGTCGTCCTGCCGGTCTTCCTTGAGGCTCCAGCGCAGCGTGGACTTGAACTCGAGCGTCTTCGACTCGCCGGCCTTGATCAGATCCTCGGCGTTGCGGTGGGCGCGCAGGTACTGGTCGAAGAGGAAGTTCTTGATCGCCTCGCCGAACGCGCGGTCGTCGGTGATGCGCTTGTAGAGGTCGAAATTCGAGTCGACGATCTCCTGGATCACGTGCTCGACTTTCTGGTCGAAGGTCAGGCGCACGTTTTCGCGCGTGTTGACCCGGGCCGCCGCGTCGAGCGCCGCGTCGCCGTCGAGCTTCTCCATCATCTGGCCGAGCGTCACTCGGTGCTCGGGGCCGAGGTTGAGTCCGAAGCGCTCGTTCAGCTCAGCGATGATGCGCGAGAGGGTCTCCAGCTCTTCCGGCGTGACGCCGTAACCCTCCTTGGTGCTCACGGGATCGAGCACGCCCGGCCGCCGCTCCAGCGCGATCTTGCCGCTGCCGGTCTGCTGGATGCGGTACGACTCCATGTCGATGTTCTGCTGCACTTCGCGCGGCAGCTCGGCGCGGTCGGCGGGGAGCAGCCGCCGCAGGTGCCGCGCGAAGACGTAGAGCTTCTCGAGATCGGCGTCCGCGAAGGTGAGCACCTGGGCGACGAACGCGTAGAGCCGCACGTAGTCGGTGAGCTGACCGCGAAAGTCGTGCTGCTCTTCCTTCGGGAGCGCCCCGAAGCGCTCGACCATGGGCGCGAGCACCGCGTACAGCCGGTCCTGAGTTGCCTTGGGGTCGAAGTAGACCTTGGCAAACGCCTCTACGTCGTCCTCGGTGTAGACCGGGAAGGCGGCAAGGCGCGTCTGGATCTCGTAGAGCAGGTTCGGGTCGGTCGCCTCCGAGAGCAGCGTTGTCTCGTAGTAGGGCTCGAAGGCGGCCTTGATCTCGTCCGACTCGTTGGCGAAGTCGAGCACCAGCGTGCCCTTCTTGTCCGGGTGCGTGCGGTTGAGGCGCGACAGCGTCTGTACCGCGTTCACGCCGCCGAGCTTCTTGTCCACGTACATCGTGTGCAAGAGCGGCTGGTCGAAGCCGGTCTGGAACTTGTTGGCGACGATCAGGAAGCGGTATTCGGGCTGCTCGAAGGTCTTCGCCGTCTGCGCTTCCGGAAAGCCGTTCATGCCGGACTCGGTGTACGACTGCCCGCCGTCCTGGACCGTGCCGGAGAAGGCGACCAGCGCCTTGAACGGGTAGCCGCGCTCGGCGAGGTACTTGTCCACCGCCCGCTTGTACCGCACTGCGTGCAGGCGTGAGCGGGTGACGATCATCGCCTTCGCACGGCCAGAGATCTCGCCCTGCACCTTGGCGGCGAAGTGCTCGACGCAGACCTTGACCTTCTCGCCGATCGCGTGCGAGTGCAGCTCGACGAAAGACTTGAGCAGATACTCGGCCTTCTTCTTGTCGTAGCGCGGGTCGTCCTCGACCTTCTTGAGGAGGCGCCAATAGGCCTTGTAGGTCGCGTAGTTGGCGAGCACGTCGAGGATGAACCCTTCCTCGATCGCCTGTCGCATGCTGTAGAGGTGGAAGGGCGCGAACTTCCCGTCGGGGCGCTTGGTGCCGAAGAGCTCGAGCGTCTTCGGCTTGGGCGTGGCGGTGAAGGCGAAGGTCGAGAGGTTGGGCAGCCGCCCGCGCTTCTCCATCTCGGCCAGGACCACGCTCTCCAGCTCTTCCTCGGGCGTCGCTGCTCCCGCCTCCTCGGCTTCCGCCGCTTCGAGCGACCCCGAGCTGAGCACGGCCTTGAGGCTCTTCGTGCTCTCGCCCGACTGCGACGAGTGCGCCTCGTCCACGATCAGCGCGAAGCGCTTGCCCGGCAGCTCGCCGATCTCCCTGGCGATCACGGGGAACTTCTGCAGCGTGGTGACGATGATCGTCTTGCCGGACTCGAGCGCTTCCTTCAGCTGGCGCGAGGTGGTGTCGATGTTCTCCACCACGCCGAGCGTCTGCTCGAACTGGCGCATCGTGCTCTGGAGCTGGCGGTCGAGCACGCGCCGGTCGGTGATGACCACGATCGAGTCGAAGATGCGCCGGTTGGCTGCGTCGTGCAGCGTCGCGAGCTGATGGGCGAGCCAGGCGATGGTGAAGCTCTTGCCGCTGCCGGCTGAGTGCTGAATCAGGTAGCGCTGCCCCGCGCCCAGTGCGCGTGCATCGGTCACGAGCCTGCGCACGCAATCGAGCTGCTGGTAGCGCGGGAAGATCAGGAAGCGCCGCCCGGTCTTCTTCCCCTTCTCGTCCTCCTCCTCGACCTCGTGGATGAACTGGCGCACGAGGTCGAGCACGCTGTCACGCGCCCAGGTCTCGTCCCAGAGGTAGCCGGTCGCGTAGCCGCTGCGGGTGGGCGGCACGGGAGGGTTGCCCGCGCCGCCGTACTTGCCCTGGTTGAAGGGCAGGAAGCGCGTCCTCGGACCCGCGAGCTGGGTGGTGACGTAGACGAGATCCGCGTCTACCGCGAAGTGCGCGAGACAGCGGCCGTACTTGAGGAGCGGCTCGCGCGGGTCGCGGTCGGTCTTGTACTGGCGGATTGCGTCCTCCACGTCCTGGCTGTTGAGGGGGTTCTTGAGCTCCGCGGTGAAGATCGGGATGCCGTTCAGGAACAGCACCAGGTCGAGGCTCTTCTCGTTCTTCGTGCTGTAGTGGACCTGGCGCACCACCGCGAAGAGGTTCGCCGCGTGCAGCCGCCGCGTCTCTTCGTTGAGCCCGCTCGCGGGCCGGAAGTAGGCGAGCCGGAACTTGACGCCAGAGTCCTTGAGGCCGCTGCGCAGGACGTCGAGCGCCCCGCGCCGCTCGATCTCGGCGGCCAGGCGCTTCAGGAACTGCTCGCGGACCGCCGCGCCGTGATGCTGCTCGAGCTTCTTCCATTCCTTGGGCTGCGTGGCGAGCACGAAGTCCACGACGTCGCGCGGCAGCAGGCAGAGCGTTCGGTCGTAGTCCTCCGGCTTGCGCCTGCGGTAGCCACCCGGCGGCGTGTCGCCATAGGGCGGCGGTGTCTCGCGCACGGCGGTCGCCTCGCCCGCGCAGGCGTCCGGGCCGTGCTGGAGCAGCGCGCACTCGATCGCCTCCTCGAAGGAGCGCTCGGAGATCTCGGGGCTCAAGCCGTGCCTCCTCTGCCCAGAACGAATCGCGCGCGCTCGACGCGGAGCATCTCGTAAGGCGTCATGCACTTGACCCCGAGCCCGATGCACGCGTCAGGAATCTTGATCTTCCGCGGCGAGGCGGCGGGCACCTCGTGCGTCACCACGGTGTGTCCACCGGCATGCGCCTGCGATACCAGGTAATAGTCGGCGACCTGAAGAAA
>DAHVFK010000226.1 GCA_027317055.1 Betaproteobacteria bacterium
CGCACACCGGGATCATCCTGTCCTTGTTAAGTTGGTTATGGATGCGCAACCGATACATCTCCTGTGCAAGGCCCGCGCTCAACCATATTTCAAGTAACCTCGGTATTAGCGTAGTTAGATCAAAAGTCCCCGGGAGATCATCAGCATGAGGCATGAGAATGAATATTTGATCATCATCTTTAATGCAACCCAGGGCGCCGCCAAGCGGCTGATTACGAACAACACCACCATCGATATAGTTGCCGTGCGGAGCGAAAAGCACAGGGATCGCGGCTGACGCTACTAACGCGCCAATCAACAGCTCGGAACTAGTAATGTATTCCCACCGATCTCGGCGAGTCGTATGGACAGGGGTGTGGAAGAAGTAATGCGCCTCCCGCGTGTGAATATTCGTTACTGCGAAGGCGGCCGACGCCCGCGATTGATGAAATGTGGCCCATCGGGGTTCGAGGTGTTTCCGTAGCGTCTTTTTCAACGGCCGTGCGTTTAGAAGCGAGCGCAATGGCCCCAATACGTTCGTGACTGCAGGCATGAGCCCTCTGCGCTTGGCGACTTGCCAAACAAGGGCTCCAACGATTGTCCACCACGATTGCTCTTCGGGTCGCGCGCGAAACACGTCCACGGGCCTTAAGCTAGCCCACAGCGCTTTTATCTCCGAGACACTCATGCCCGCTGTCAGCGCAGCAGCATTGAGGGCGCCCGCAGACGCTCCGGCTCGCACGCGAGGCGGACCTCCGAAGCGCTCGCACAAGACCTCTAGACAACCGACCTCCCATGCCGCGAGCGCCCCCCCGCCGGAGAAGATTACCGCGTAAGGCTGAAGATTCGAGCCGTCCGCAGAATCACGATACTTATCAACCGTCGTGTCAGGTTCCATGGACGGAATCGCAGAGGGCGCGAATCCTGTCCAGCCTATCTTTAAGCGGCTCTACGATTCGCTGGATTTCTGGCTGCAGTTTATAAATCCATCCGATTCCGTCGGACGCTTCTGCTTTGACTTGCTCCAGCGCTTTGCAGCAAGGATGGTCATCGTTCATGTGCTCTTCTCCGCGCGTCTGATGAACTAAATGGGTGGAAGATTACCCTTTTCCACTTCTTCGAGGTCGCTACCCTTCTGACCTGTCAACGCGTTGTCATTTCGGACGCACTATGTTCGACTGGTTCCTGCCATGGAACGCGCAATAACTTCCGCGAGGGCGGAGCGCCGGCTGGCGCTTTCAGGCCGATGCGGTTATGCCAGTAAGTATCAAGCCCAACGCTGGCGGTGCCAAACAAGTCATACCCAGACCCAGCACAAAACAACACCCGCCGAGCCTCGAATCCCAGCTCCTCACGGGGCAAGCCGGTACTGGCGCGGATCGGGCTTGTACCATTGCGCACGCTCTGCAGTCACGACCACATCGAAGGGTACGCCGAGCCGATCGGCTGCCATGCGGCCGAGCCGCTCGGAGCAATTGGTCGCGATGCCGAGCCGATGCGTCGCTCGCAGTGAGCAAAGTGTGGGGACTGCATCCGCCCAAGGCTCGAGCATAGTCCACGCCGCCTGGAGTCTATTCGCGTATTCCGCATCCAAGCCTACCGCCTCCGCCGCCTCGGCAACGAGGGACTCGTAGGGTTGGTAGACGCCGCAAGCATAGGTGCGCCTGAGGTACTCCGCACGCCAAGCGCGCCCACGCTCCGGTGAGGGCGCGGCGCGCTCCCACACGCTCCAGGAATCGAGCAACGCGGTGAGTAGATCGAAAAGAACTGCCTGGTATCTGGCGCTCATGAAGAAGAAAAGTCTATCGGAGCCGGGACCCGCAGATGATTTGGGACACCCTGGGTTTCGGGTTGTGCGTACGCCCGATCCTGGGAGTCGGCCACATTGTCATCTTCCCCGCTATCGAGAATGTCCGCAATTTCGGAAAAGCTTGAACCAATCGAGTCTGCAGAAAGGTCGACCGTGAGTCCCAGAGAGTCGTTCAAACATTCGTTGCAGCTCTTTCAGGGAACCGGCTGGACTGACTACGAATCCCTGCATTTCATCGCGGCGGCGCCCTGAACACGGCGGGGCGCAACGCCCCGAGGCCCAGATCGATCCGAATTGATTTGGGTCGAAATATCAGGCGGAAATTAGGCACACTCGCGTTTTCGAGTTTTTCAATGGAAGAGGCCAAGAGCGGACAGGGGCGAAACGGCACATAAGGGAGTCACCCCCCCAGCGCGCTCGAGCTTGGCTCGGCTCCCCGACCAGGGCGAAACTGGGCGCCACTGGATCTTGAAGATCCCGCTCGGCCAAATTCGACGCTTTGTCGTTCCAGTCCACGCGCAAAGCATCCGGCCGCTGTTTAGTCCCCGCTATCGCCTTCAGAATCTCCCGGATTCATTTTGAACGTCGCGTGCCAGTCACGGAATTTCTCGGGCGCAAGCGGCCGGCTGTAGAGATAGCCTTGGATCTGGTCGCACTTGAAGCGCCTCAGGATCTGCGCCTGCTCCTCGGCGTCGACGCCTTCGGCAACAACTTTCAAATCCAAGGCATGGGCGAGCGAGACGGTTGCCGAGACGATAGCCATATGGTCGGGCTCATTCGCCATCTTTATGATGAAGGAGCGATCGATTTTGAGCGCGTCGACGGGCAGGGTCGCGAGATAGCCCAGCGAAGAGTATCCGGTTCCGAAGTCGTCGATGAAAAGCTGTATGCCCATCTTGTTCAGACGAGCGAGCACGTCCAAGGACGTGGCCGGGTCCTCCATCAAAGTGCTTTCCGTTATTTCGATCTGCAGGCGTGCCGGCGTGACGCCCCAGGTCGCGAACGCTGCCTCGATCCGGTCTATCAGCTCCGGGTCGTGCAGGTTGCGGGCCGAGAGGTTCACCGCGATCGGCATTTCGAGGCCCTCTCTTTGCCAAGCCATGCACTGACGCATGGCGGCATTGATCACCCAATAGGTGAGCGGCTTGATGAGCCCGCTGTACTCGGCAAGCGAGATGAACTCGCCCGGCGGCACCAGGCCGCGCTCGGGGTGCTGCCAGCGCACCAGGGCCTCGACCCCGCAAACCCGCCCCGACTCGATGTCGACCTTGGGCTGATAGTGCAGCAGCAACTGGTCGGATTCGATCGCGCGGCGCAACTCGCCGAGCAATACGAGGCGGTCTGGGCTTTGCTGATCCGATTTTCCCTCGTATACAGCGAAATCGTGACCTTTTATGCTTGCCTGGCGCGCCGCAATATCACTGTTCAGGATGAGCTCGTCCGCTACGGTGCCGTGTCCGGGATAAAGCGCAATGCCGCTATGCACTTCGACATCGAGGTGCATGTCGTCCACCTCGAAGGGCTGGTGCATCGCTCGAGGCAGTTTGACCGCAACCTCCGCCGCATAGCGAGCGTCGCTTTTCGGCAGCAGGATGGCAAACTGGCTTCTACCCACGCGCGCCAGCAGTTCGTCGCCGGTCACCTCGCCTTGCAAGCGCTGCGACACCTCTTGCAACAGCTTCTCCGCCTGCCGAAGGCCAAGCCCGTCCACCAGGTCATGGAAGCGGGCAATGTTCAGGGTGAGCAGGGCGAGCGACCGGTTATGGGTTTGCGCTTCCGTGATCGCTTGCCGAAGGCGATCTTGAAGCTGGACCGAGTTCGCCAGGCCGGTAAGCGCATCGAAGTAGGCCAATTTCCTGATCGTTTGTTCGGCATGCCTGTGCTCGGTGACATCTCGTATTGCGACGAGTACGGTGCGGCCCCCTTCGAACTCCATCGGGCTAAGGCTGACATTAACCGGGAAGCGCGTGCCGTCCTTACGCTGCGCCGCCAGATCCGAGCGGGCTTCGCCCATCGCACGCACCGTCGGCGATCGCATGAATCCGCCTCTGAGGCCGATGTGCGCTTGCCGCAATTCTTCGGGTACGAGCAGCTCAACTGATTGGCCAACAAGCTCTGCTCGCGACCAGCCGAAGATTGTCTCGGCCTGACGATTGATCATCGTGATGACGCCCGCGGAATTAGTCGTCACGAGTGCGTCGGGCGACAGTTCGTAGAGGTCCGCAAAGCGTTTCTCCACGCGCGCCTGTTCAATCCGCGCCCGCAATGTGCCGATGCCAAACCCGACGTCATCCGCCACTTCCCCAAGCAGCTTGACCTCGGCGTCATCGAACGCGTCGGGTTCCGCGGCAAACAGGGTCAGCGTGCCGATCACCGCCCCGTCTATCCGCACCGGAAGCGCGACGGCCGATGCGAAACCGTAGCGTTTCGCATGTTCGTGCCAGTCAGAGAGGCGCGGATCAGCCAGCATGTTTCTTACGATGCGGGGTTTCCGGGTGCGGATGGAGATGCCACTGAGGCGGTCGCCCTGCTCTGTATCGGCCCAAGTGAGCCCCAGGCGTTCGAGATCCCCCGGTTCAAAGCCGAATTGGGCCACCGGGCGAATACTTTTCTTCTCGTCCTGCTCGGCATAACCGACCCAGGCGGCGCGATAACCGCCTCGCTCGACTGTCACCCGGCACATGTCGGCGAGGAAGCTCTGCTCCGTGAGCGCGCTGAGCAAGGTACGGTTGCTCGCGCTGAGGGTGCGCAGCGCCCGGTTCGAGCGCTCGAGCGCCTTGGCATGCGCTTGCAGCCCGTTCGCCATGGTGTCGAAGGCGTGCCCCAGCGCGGCCACTTCGTCACCATTTCGCGTCAGGCCGGTGCGGACGCCCAGGTCGCCCGCCCCGAGTTTCTGCGCCGCCCGCGTGAGTGTCGATACGCGCCGCAGGACCAGCACGTCGGCAGCCCACCATGCCAGGGCGAAGATCAATAGCGCCACCCCGCCAAGGAGAGCAAGGTAGTTTACGAAAGTACGGTTAACGCGCTCGAGCAGTGGCGTTTTCGCGATGCTCGCGCTCACGTAGCCTTGACGGTCGCCGTTATGGTGAAGCGGCGCAAAGCCAAAAACCGCTGCTTCGCCGTCCAGCCCGACCGCCTCCACGACTCCTTTGCCGTTTTGTGCCAACAGCGCTTTGCCAAGTGGCAGGTCGTGCACGGATTGGCCGACCCATTGTTCATGGCGGGGGTAGTGCGTAAGAACGGTACCGGTGCGGTCCAGGACGGTCAGGGCAAGGATATTGGATGCTTTTCGTTGAAGAAGTCGCATACCCAACCAGTCAAGATCAATCGCGACAAACACGACGGCCGTTACCTTGTCTTGCCCGTCAATGACGCGGTAGGCAACATTGACAGTGCTCTTGCCTGTGGCGTGACCGACCTGGTATTCGCCGACGGAGAATTTGCGGGTCTCGATCGCCCGGCGAAAGTAGGCTCGGTTATTCAGATAGAGGGGCTTCTTGTACGGAAGCGCGCTGCAAATCAGCTCGCCGTCGGCGCTGATCACGCCAATGTTCAGGTAGCGCGGATGCAGCCGGACCAATCCGGCAAGAAACGCGCCGCAGGTATTCGGGCCAGTGGCGTTCCCCGGATGTTGCGTTGCCACCCGCGTCTGCTGTGGTCGTATTTCGGGGCTCTCTGACAAACTGACGAGAAACGGCTGCGACAGCCCGAGTAAGTTCCTGTACTCGTCGGCTATTTGTTCCGCGAACTGCTGAACATTTGTCCGCGCGTCGTTGATCGCATCGCCGCGCTCTCGCACTGCGTCGTGGGTGAGAAATACGAAGGCGGGGGATATGCCCAGCAGGACGAGGAGCAACAGGCGCGCCCGCAGGCCGAAAAATCTTGATGTAGTCATGTCCACCCTTTCAAGCGAACAGCGCACGACCAGATATTACGGGAAATCTTAGGCCATCCCGACGCAAAGGGCGTGATGTGAGCGTCGACCATGCCGAGCCGTTTAACCTGAACGAGCCTGCCGGGATTCTTTGAGTCCCGCGTAGGTCGGGGAGCGCATGGCCAACCTGTAGCAAGGGGGAGCTACGCGATTTCCGATAGAGGGCCGGGCTGAGAAATGCCGAATCCCTGCGCATAGTCGACACCCAGTTTCCTGAGTACCGTGATCGTGGCCTGGTCCTCGACCAGTTCGGCAACCGTCTTTACGCCGATTATCCTTGCGACTCTGTGCACCGACTTGAGCCTGGCCATATCC
>DAHVFK010000227.1 GCA_027317055.1 Betaproteobacteria bacterium
CGCCTTCAGGGTTCGCGGGCGTATGCCGAATCGGCCCGCACTGCATGAAGATGATCGGGTGCTGGCCGTCACGACGCACTGGCGTCGCGGTGAGGCCGAGAACGTAACGCGCCTTGGCGCGCTTCAGGATCGCTTCGAACGAAAACGCCGATAGATGGTGGCATTCGTCCACCACGATCTGGCCGTAGCGCTCGACGAGATCGCTGATTTCGCCTTTTCGGGAAAGTGATTGCATCACTGCGATGTCGATCCGCCCGGTGGGCTTGTGCTTCCCGCCCCCGATCGCTCCGATGAGATCCTTTCCGTGATCGAGGAATGCTTGCAATCGCTCCTGCCACTGCGCGAGCAGCTCCGTGCGGTGCACCAGAATCAGCGTGTTGACGCGCCGCCGGGCGATGATGGCCGCCGCCGTCACCGTTTTGCCGAATGCAGTCGGCGCGCACAATACCCCGATCTCGTGACGCAGCATCGCGCAAACGGCCGTTTCCTGGTCGCCGCGAAGCTCTCCGGCGAACGAAACGGTGAGCGGCTTGCCTTGTTCCCGCTCGTCTCTGGTTTCCAATGCGATACCGTTTTCCCGGAGGAGCTTGAGGACCGCGTCCCAGCAGCCGCGAGGCAATGCGATGTGCTTTGCATAATTTTCGGCGCAGCCGATCACTCGCGGCTTGTCCCAGACGGAAAACCGCATAGCCTGTGTGCGGTAGAACTCCGGATTCTGAAAGGCCGCCAAACGGATGAGGCGGTTGGCGAGCGACTGCGGAAGCTGTGCTTTTTCGAAGTACAGCTGGTTCGCGATCGTGACGGTCAGCCGTTCCGGCATTAGCCCGGCGAGGCTGTCGCTTTGGGACCGCGGACGCTTCCATGGTTCGCACTCGTCGTCTTCAGAAACATAGGCTACGTCAAGCGGATGCACTCCGCCGGTTGCTTTGAGCGCGGCGGCTTCCAGCGTTTGCGCGGGCATCGGCTGGATCGCCGCGAGAAAAGCCCACTGATCAGCGTGCGGACGGAGCTCCTCATCGACAAATACGCTTGCGCCACGGTCGCGCGCCTGTTTTTGCAGGGGAAGGGCGATGAGGTTACCGAATCCACCCTTGGGCAGTGTGTCCTGGCTCGGAAAGAGCCGGTCGTAGGAGGAAAGCTTGAGCTGCCGGCTGTGCGCGCAGGCGTGACTGATGAGCGCGGTCCCAAGACGGCGAGCCTCACGCGCGGGCACCGCCTCGGCGAAGAAAATCCAAGCATGAGCGCCGTTACCCGAGCGGGAAATCTCCAGGGCGACCGGGATGTCGAGCTCTCGGCATGACCGCGCGAACGCGCGGGTGTCCTCACGCCAATCGGTTTCATCGAAATCAACCGCCAGGAAGTGACAGGTGTCATCGGGCAGCAACGGATAGACGCCAATCGTGGCGGCACCCGCAAGATGGTTGAAAATTACCCGTTCGTCGAGCGGCACGAACGCCCGGTTCGGGCACTCGCCGCATTTGATGCGGGGTTTCTCGCACACGCCCGGTTTCCACTCATTGGCGCACGCGGGCGCGTAGCCTGAACGTCCCTTGTTCGATTCCCAGCGCACCGGGAACACGTCGCTGCGACCGCGAAACAGCTTGCGAAAAAGAGCGACCTTTTCTGCGGTAGACAGTGCCGACGGCTGCTCGGGCGGTTCCAACGAGCCAGATTCTGCCGTCACGACGCGGTATCCAGGCGCGGTTTCTCGATGCCGAGTGCCGCGTCCATCCAGCAGCGCGAGCAGCCGGGCGTTTTCATCCCGAAGACGATCGATCTCGGCGCGCAGCGCCTCCAGTTCGTCACTGGTCGCTGCCAAGCCCGGACTCCTCGAGGAGCATCGTCATTGCGTCGAAAACCCCATAGCCGACATCGCGGCAAAGCCCGCGAATTCGACCGAGGCGTTTAATTTTCTCCGCCCGCGTTGCATTCTGCAATGTGGCAACGGCCGCCAATGCACGCCCGTACATGCGCAGGAGGGCGTTAAAATAGGTCTCGTCCTGCAGCCCCACGTCGCGAACGAACCCGGCCGCTTGCTCGCAGAAGAAAACCATCAGCTCTGCCATGTCTTCGGCGCGGCCTTGGGCCCTTCCGTAGCTCGATATCGCCTTCTTCGCCGCGGCGACCGAGACTGGTTTGCTCAAATCCGGCCAGAGCGAACGGGCGATCACCTCCTTATAGGGGTCGAGCGAATCACCGCCAAGACCGAGCCGGGTGTGCAGAAATGCCTGATTGTCCCTCTTTGCGGCGTAAAGATCATGCAATAGCGCAATCAGGCCAGTTCGGTCGAAGTCGAAGAGCTTCGACTTGACTTGGCTCCAGGCCGCTTGGGTCTTCGGCGGCTTTCTTGAAGCCATCGGCGGCTACGTTTCAGGGAACAAGTTTGCAATCGCCGTCATCGGCAACCACAGCGTGAGAGGTCGATCGGGAAGGCTTTCGAACTCGTAGCGCGCATAGAAGCGCTTCGCCTTGTCATGCTTGGCATCGAGCAGGACCGCCACGATCCCGATGTCGCCGGAGGCGCGCCGCACCCGGCTGAGGACGTCCAGGAGGAGGTCCTCCCCCAGCCCGCGTCCTTGAAACTCCCGATCTACGGCGAGACGGGCGAGCCGCGCCACCGGAATCGGAAAGCTCGGAAACCGCTTCGCCGCGTGTGTCGGGAGATTGTCGCGATCGATCGCGCCAGCCGAGATGGAGTAATAGCCCAGCACTTGCCTTGGCTTGTCGCCGGGGACTGCGACGAAGGTTTTCGCGATGCCCGATTCATGGTTTTGGCGCGCGAATCGCGCCAGATACTCGTCGAGAACCGGCTCCCCGCAGGCAAAGTGGCTTCGATCGTGTGATCTGGCCAGCGATTCGATCCGCCAGCTATCGCCCACCGCGTGTCGACCGGCGGCTCAGATAGCGCTTCGCTGCCGCCTGGAGTCTCGGGCGCCGGCGCTCGGGCTTTTCAAGACCGGAGAGAAACACGCGCCAGTCCCGGGTGGTCAGCGTAAGCGTCTCGCGCGTGGCCACGACCTCTTTGGCCCGTTCCGCCGCGCTCGAGACGAGAAAGCCCGACAACGACATGCCGGAATAGGACGCGGCACGGGCGAGCAGCGTCTTCAACTCCGCGGAAACGCGCAGGTCGATGCGTTCGTCTCGTTCAGTGGTGGAAATCGCCATCTGTCTGCTTCCGGCGGTATTGTAGCACGTGTACGGAGCAAGTACGGATCAGTGCCAGCGTCCTAGCCTGACTGCGGGCTCGGCGCGAGAGGCGGCAAAGATTCGGAACGCTTCTCTTTCCCGTGTCGTCAGCTCGGTATAGGTCACAGTGTAGGTCGAGCAAACGCGCCAGAGCCGTCATAGGGAGAAAGTACTGCTGCATCATTGAGGACCTGATCAACGAGTACATCAAGGAGGTGCTCGAAGGCCAGAAGCGCGGCGCCGAGAGCGCCCGAATACTCCGCGAGGACCTGCTGCCGCTGCTCGGCCACCGGCAAGCGCTGCGGATCACGCGGCGCGAGCTGCAAGACGAGGTGATCCGGCCGAAGATGGTGAGGGCGCCGCGGGTTGCGACGCAACTGCTGTGCCGGATCAGGTGCGCATACGCGCACGCGGTCGAGCAGGGGCGGTTGCCCGACGAATTCATCTCCCCGACGATCGGCATCAAATGGGCCTCGCAGGTGCGCAGGAAGCGCGTGCTTACGGACGCCGAACTCGCCATGTTCATGAAGTGGCTTCCCCACAGCCCGTACAGCCGCACCGTGCGTGAGGCGCCGTCGCTGGTGCTTTTTACTGGCTGCCGCTCGGGTGAGGTCGTCGCTGCCCGATGGCGAGACATAGACCTAGATCGCGGCGTGTGGACGATACACGAGACGAAAAACGGCGAGCCGCACAACGTGATGCTTCCGCACCAAGCCGTTGAGCTGCTTAAGTACCGTCAGGGAATAGACAAGTTGTTTGTGTTCCCGTCTCCGCGGCCCGGCCAGCACGACGTGATCCCTATTTCAGTAGGAGTTTGATTTAGAGGCCGGCCATGCGGCTTTGATCCCTCATGCTTCTGGCGGCGCCGCTGCCTGCGCGCTCCGCTTCTATTTGCTGCTACTGCCAGATGTATTTGTGGCTTCAACGAAGCCACGATTCGGGCGGACTCGCATGGCTCGCTATGGGAATATCTCGGCACTGTTCACGATCAGCCGTGAGATATGAATACGCAGACGGGCTCCAATCCTCCCGATGCAGAAGTCCTGACATTCAACGCGCTGCTCACGCTGCTGGGCAGGCGGTCAAGGCAGTCAGTCTACGACCTGATGCGCCGCGATCCGTCGTTTCCAAGGCCGCGACAAATTGGTAGCGAGTTTTCCGTCGGGTGGCTGCGCGGTGAGGTGATGGAGTGGCTCAATTCGCGGCCACGGGCCGAATTGAACGGGCTGGACGCAGTGGAACGGCGGAGGAGAGCGCGAAGCGGAATCAGGTGACAGCTGACTGCGGTTATTGTGAAGCGACCAGCTTGTGCTAAGGCTCTTCGAACAGCCGACCGGGATGACGCTCGCCGAATTCAATATGCACCCAATCGTCGTCTTCGTCCGGACAAGACTCGATCTCGATTTTGGAAATCATGCGTCCCTCGATCTTCGCTTTCAGCATCGCGGTTTCCAGATCGCGATGGTCACGCATGAAATCGACCTGAGTAACAGTGCCGTTGAGCAGACCTTGAAGGGTCAGTAGCGAAAGTTTGATTTTCATAGAATCCCCTAAACCGCCTCTCAGTGACCATCCGTCCGGGTGAAGTCGTTCAGGGATGCTGGCCCGATATCGACCTTGAGCGCGGGATATGGACCATACGCGAGACCAAGAATGGCGAACCGCACGACGTGATGCTGTCGCGCCAGGCCGTGGAGTTGTTCGAGAGCCGCCGTGGACTGGATCAGATGTTCGTCTATCCCTCACCCATCGCCGGCCGGCGTATCGGCGACAAAGCCCTCGGTTTTGCACAATACTGCGCGCGACAGGAAAGGAACGGTGCGTCAGCCGCGCCGATCCGATCACGGTGCCATGGGCAGTCTACGATTTACGCCGCACGGCGGCGACGGGCCTCGCCAAGCTCGGATGTCCTCGTGTGGTGCAGAATCGCATCCTGAATCACGTCGATGGCTCGGTCAGCGCGATCTACGACCGGCACCGTTACGACGATGAGGTCCGTGAGTGGTTGCAGAAATGGGCCGACAGGCTCGACTCTCTGCGTGGGAACAATGTGGTCATGCTTTATTCAAAGATTGTTTCCAGGCCCGGAACTCAAGCAGGCGCAGCCGATAGCGGGCAACATTACCTTCGTGCAGGTGATGCAAATCGTTGAAGGCCATCGCCACAAACTGGTCCAGATCCGCAGGCGGTACGAGGGGCGCGGCGAGTGCGCGGATGAGCGGTGCCTCGATCGGTTTTCCGCCACGCACGATCTCGCTCACCACGTCGATAAGCGCTTGCCGATTTCTCATGCGCAGCGGATCGGGTTCGGGAAGCGAATCCTTGATCGCCACGTAGCGCTGACATGAGCGTTCATAGGCCCAAATGAAAACGTCCTGCAACAATTCCACGCGATTGAATTCGTACACACCCAAAGTGCCGTCGACGTATGCCTGCTCGGGTACATCCACGAAGGAGAGCGGCGACAAGTTGTGTTTGATGAGCGGGATGTTGGCCGCAAGGCGCGATACCCGCTTGTTGACGTCGAGAAACGGCTGCAGATAGGGGATGTGCACCATCACGAAGAACGCCTGCTCGAACGGATCGCGGATGGCGTTCGCCTTGTCGAGGATGAGCCGGAAACAATCCTCGATCTGCTGGGGAACTGCCAATGGGTAAAAAACACTCCCGCCGATTTCAACGACCGTCGTGCGCAGGCGTCCCGACGCATCAGCATCCGTGAGCAGGTTTTCCGACAGCAAGGCGTGCAGATTGAAGAAGGTGAATGCGTCGAAGCCGATTTCGTCGGCGTGGCCAACGAGCAT
>DAHVFK010000228.1 GCA_027317055.1 Betaproteobacteria bacterium
GTATCACCCTGGATCTGCCGGTCAAGACGAGCCTGGGTGTTGGAGCGGATGATGACCGCTTCCAGATCGAGTTTGGCGCGGATTTCCGTCTGCCACTGCTCGCACAGGTGTGGTAGGCAGATGACGGCGAAACGAGTGATCTTGCGCCGCTCCAGGAATTCCCGGACGATGAGCAGTGCCTCCACGGTCTTGCCCACGCCCACGTCGTCGGCGATAAGCAGCCGCACTGATTCCTGCCGCAGTGCCATGATGAGCGGCACCATCTGGTAGGAACGCGGGCGGAACGACAGCTTGGCCAGCGCACGGAACGGGCCGGCGCCGTTACGGAATGCGAGCCGGGCGGAGTCATAAAGTACACGTGCGGTGCTGATGTCGCCGAGGTCCGCAGCGGTTGGCTCCTCGAATCGGGCATCCGCCGGCCGGTCACTCTCGATCGCCAGGGGTAGGTAGATGCCGGCGATCTCGTCATCCGACCCGCCCAGCGGCTTGACGATCAGGAGGTTGTCGTCGTCCGAAGGCAGCACGATCCATTCACGCCCGCGCAGCGACACGAGCTTGCCGGGCTGGAGCAGTGTCGTCATCTAACTTTCTTGAAGATGTCAGGCCGGGCAGCCACTTTCTCGGGCAGGCTGTCCTTGTAGTGGTACACCCACACCTCATCGCCCTTCGCGATGATCGCCTGGCGTTTCGCCGAGTCTTCGGCCTTCAACGCGGGTTCGTCGTGGGGCGTCCCGTCGCAGAAGACCCAGATGCGGGGCTCGTAGTAGAAGTCCGGCTGCACGTACAGGCCGTCGACGCGCTTCTGGGCCGCGTCGGGCAGGCGCAGGCCATTATGGTAGAGAAAATCCAGGAACTTCCGCTCTGTCGAGGAATTGGGATCGACCGCGCGCAACAGAGCCTGGTATTGGTCCTCATAGCTTCTAAAGCCGGTGTTGGTCTGGATCTCAATGCTGCAGATGCGCAGCTTCTCCAGCGCATCCTTGATCAGATGGCGGTCGATGATCTTGTGATTGCGCTGGTTGTAATAGCTCAGCAGGTCGTCATAGCTGGCCGGCCCCTTGTAGTTTTCGTCGTCGTATCGACAGAACGCGATCGCCTGTTCGACCACTTTGTGGAATACCGCGATGTCTTCGACGAATTGCGACAGAATCCCAAGGCTGCCTTCTGATGCTTCGTAGAGGAGAATGTTGGGCGCTTCCGCGTCGCCCATGGTGACCACACCGATCTCGTTCGGCTCCACCTGGAACACGCCCTCGATGGCGCGCTTGAGGGCATGCTGCAAAGTGATGACGCCATCCGGCTTCAGGCCGAGCGGCGGAATGGGCTCGATGTAGAGGGCGTCAGCCAGGTTCGAGGTCCACAGCTTGACCAGCCGGAAGTCTTCTTTGAAGTTGCTATCGGGCTAGGGCATGGAATTGCGCCAATCTCCGGACACCATTCCGATGGGGAAGCCTTCCGATTTCTGCGATCGCCACTTGTTGTTCACATGCACAAGCCGGGCGGCGGGCACGTAGCGCAAGTTAAGCAGCGCGCTTTCGCTGGATCGGACGATCGCTTTGCGAACGCGCTCCAGGTGGCCGCCGTCCACCGTGAAATAGGTGTTGATCTCATAGCCGCGGGATACCCTCTCCTCCTCTTCGCACGAGATGCGGTCGATCTCCTCCGCGCGCGATTCGATCATTTCCAGAAGGTGATGCAGATGTTCCTTGTTTGCGTTGTCGCCGAGATTCAGTCCGCTGAAAGGGCAGATTTCCAGATCCTTCTGCTCCGCTGTGAGAAAGTAACCGGCCTTCTTGCTGATCTTGGCCTCGGTCAGCGCGGATTCCGTGTCTTGCACAACCAGCTGTGAAACGCGGTATTTGCGCCCGTTGTGATAGATGCGATTGAGCGGACCGAACTCGCGCAGCGCAATTGCGCGCGGGCGGGAGATGAAATTTCCGGTCGAATCGCTGGTTGGCAGGAAGATGCGCAACGGCAAGCGCGTGAAGTTGTAGCCCGGTAGAAACCCCTCGGACGCCAGATAGCGATAGGGATAAAACTCCGAGAGTTCCGACGACCGGCCGCCGAGGTCGTTGCGCAGCAGGTCGAGTTGGCGTGTGGCCTGATCCTGATTGCGCTTGTGCTTGCGGTACTCATCACTGCCAAGTCCCAGTGTGCCGCTTTCGATCCGCTGGGTAGCGGTAGTCAGAATCGTCCTTGCCGAACGGTACAGGCTCCGCCAGCGGTCCAGCGCCGCATCGAGGTGGTCGGCGAGTTCGCTCAGGTTCTGTTCCACCCATTGATCCGAGTACCAGCCGGTCGCCTGGTTCTGAAGTTCGGGCGCGAAGTCCGCGATGACCTTCTTGAAGCCGAACTTCAGTTCATTGAACTTGGCCGGAAGGATCGCCAATCCAGCGCGAACCTCGCTTGCGAGCGGCATGCGGTCGTTGTCATCCACGACCAGCGGCATGATGGAAGGCCGCGCGCCACCCTGTTCCTCCAGGCCCGGCATGCCGATTTCCGACACTGCCAGCGCGTTTAAATGCGTGAGCAGCAATTCGCGGTTGCAGAGATCGAGCCGCGACGCCTGAACCGCACCGGCGACCAACTCGGCCTGCTGCTGGAAGTAATGCCGATCGTGCGGCGAGTAGCTGGAGCAATAGGTGAACACCAGCGCACCCTGGCCGCTCCGGCCCGCGCGGCCTGAGCGCTGGGCGTAGTTGGCTGCATTGGGCGGCGCATTGCGCAGGTGTACGACGCTCAGGCCGCCGATGTCGATGCCCAATTCCATGGTGGGGGAACAGAACAGCGCGCTGATCCGGCCCTCCCGGAACAGATCTTCGCGCTCGATGCGGGTGTCGGTGTCCAACTGCCCGGTATGATCCTCCCCGCGGAGCCGCTTGGATTTGGCAAAGTCGCGGCGGTACATTTCCCGAAAGAACTCGTTGGGACGGGGCGCCTGATCCTTGTACGAGCGCCGCTTGATCAAATCCGCCTTGACGGTTTGGCCGTCGCCCAGGCGCCAAATGATCTTCTCGATCTTGAGGCGATAAACCGGCACCTCTTCGTTCTGCTCGCTGCGGGCGGTCTGGGCCTTCAGGTAATCGGCCTGCTCAAGCTTCTTCATGAGGAGGAGGATGAATTCGCGATAGCGGCCGCCCCTGAGATCCACGTCCAGCCCGCGCTGCCGGATATAGAGCTTGATGAACTTCCCAAGCGAGCTGGCCGGCCCCATGCTCTTGGAGAACAGCTTCGCGGACCGATGCAAAGAGTCGTAGCGGATGAAGAACGGTTCGCGCAACTCTTCGTTCCGGTCCAACGTCCAGGGGGAACGCAGCATTTCGCGAAACTGCTTTTCGTTCTCCTTGATCCTGGACTGGGTCAGGAAGTTCTCGCTGTGAATCGCGTATTCGAGGCGGAAGAAATCAAGGATCGTGCATAGCAAGTCATTCCGATCCTCAGGGTTCAGCTGGTTGAGCAGCGGCGTGTCCTGCCAGAACCCTTCCTCTGCGGCCACTTCCTGCAACTCCAGATACTCGATGGCAAGGAGCGCGCACTGCTCAAGGTTCGGCAGAATGATCCGCCAACTGCGTCGCAGATCGGCAATCGCCCGGTAGAAGAGATAGGTCTGGAACTGCTGCTCGTAGAGGCGCCTGACATTGGCGAGCGGGGGCTCTTCGTTACGGTTGGCGAATTCCAAGAATGGCAACGCTAGTGCCTGAAAGACAGCTTCGCCCAGCGTGGCGTACGTAAGGGTGTTGCCCGGTGCGACCGTGAGCGCCTTGTGGATGCCGGCGCGCAGCCGGACCACTTGAACGAAATCATTGAAATGCCCGGCCTGAAGCGCGGCATCCTGCCGGTTATCGGTAAAGCTCAACAGCTTCTGATCCTCAACGCGGTAGCCTGCGTCATTCAACCGGTTGAGGATCGAGAACGCGGTGATAGTCGTCGAGGTGCTGCGCCCTTCGCTGCCGAGCTTTGTCAGTTTCGTCCCTTCGTTTGTCTTCGTGTCGAAGAAAACCCCGCCCGTCGGGTCGAAGAGCAGTGGTGCCTTCATGAACCAGCCCCACCACTTCAGCGGTTCGGTTTCCGAACACTTTCCGTACTCATCGAAGTAAATCTTCGTAGGGAAAAAAGACTTCTGTTTGGCTTGTGGAACCGGTCCACCCTTGGTCATGCGAAACCAAGAAGGCGGCAGAAACTCCATATCCTCTCCGGGGTCCCAAATGTCTTCGCCTATGATGAGGTAGCCGTCGGTGGCGTCATCGTCTTCATCAGAACCCTCCCGGAATTCGCGCGGTTCCAGCCGATCACCATTGCGGGATACGCAAATGAAAGGGTGCCCTGTGGCGCGGCTGAACACATTGGGAAAGATCGGCTTCTTGTCCTCCTCGTCTTGTTTGAAGACACCGGGCTCCAGCGTGATGAACCGCTTCCCGTCCTGGTCCAGCGTTGTGTAGACCGAACCGGTTTGGGAAATAAATTGGTGAAGCTTGAACGGCAAAATGGTGTAGCGCTGCCCTTCGTCCTGCAGCCGCTTGTTGACGGTGCTGATCCACTGAAGGAGTTCTGTCAGAAAGTGTCGGCAGACCGGTTCCGCAGCTCCCGAATCCTCGGCGAGCGCCGCCACGATCTCGCCAATCATCTGAGGATTGCGGCGCGCATGCCCGCCATCGCGCGTTTCCAAGGCGACCCGGTTCTCCATCCATATCGCAACCGGATGCGCTTTCAACTGCTCGGTTGACGCTCCCGGCTCGATGCCTGCCTGAATGGCCGCCGCGAGTGCCGGTTTGGCCGGCATTACGCCGGAAAAAGAGAGGGACCGCGCCAGCGTCTCGTTAATAACCTGACCCGGCGAGAATGGCTTTCCGAAGAGCCTCGTCGCAACCCCCGCAACTTCTCCCCGTCGCGAGGCAGCGCTCCCCACGGAAACCATGGTGGCGGACGTACCGATACAAGTAACATCGTGGGCGCAGCGCGCCCGTATCCGACGGATCAGCATCGCCACATCCGCGCCTTGGCGGCCACGATAGGTATGCAGCTCGTCGAACACGAGGAAGCGCAGGTTCTCGAATATTGCGTCGCGTATGGACCGCTCCCGGATGCGGGTCAGGAGTAGCTCAAGCATCATGTAGTTCGTCAACAGGACCTGCGGCGGCTTCTCACGCATGCCTTGGCGAGCTTCCTCCTTCTCTTGGCCGGTGTATTGCCCGAAGGTAATGGGAAACTCTCGCGTGCCAGCCTCGTAGTTGTCCTTGTAGCGATTGAATTCTTCCGACTGCGAGTTGATCAGCGCGTTCATCGGGTACACCACGACAGCCGTGACCCCCGGTGCCCCGGGATTGGACAGAAGGTGGTGGAAGATCGAGCCAATGTAGGTGAGCGATTTGCCCGATCCCGTTCCTGACGTGACGATGAAATCCTTGCCGGCGGTACCCAGCTCGATCGCTTCTACCTGGTGCCGATAAAGTGAATAGCCCTTGAAGATGTCAGCAATGTCGCGATGCAGGGTCCCGTCGCGAGAGAGGTCCGCCACGCTGCCTGCCATCTCGAATGCCGGATTGAACTGGAGAAGTGGCTCGGGCCAGAGCTTGCCTTTCTCCAACTCCCCTTCAACGACACCTCGAATTGCCGGATCGGCAATGTTGAGAAAGCTGCGAATATAAGTCGCGTAGTCCTCAACGATTCGCGAATGGGTGTGGAATACGTTCATGGCCGGTACAGTACTGTTCGGAGAAACCGTGCGTGTCGAAAGATGGCCATCAAATCATCCTGTTCGTGGGTATCGCGGCACGCTCGAAACCTTTCGGGAGAACTGCGGTTTGCCTAGCAGTACGCGCCATTTCAGGTCACTGACATCTGATGTGTGGCGGTCGATCGGCTCACCTTTACCGCTACCTCGACGCGGGATCCCAGCCGATGGATGATGGACATCAGGCGGTCGACCGTGAAACGGCCCAGATCCGCATTGCGAATCCGGGAAAAATCGGCCGCGGCTATACCTGTGCGG
>DAHVFK010000229.1 GCA_027317055.1 Betaproteobacteria bacterium
GGATGGCCGATCGCGGCTACATCATCGTCCACGGCCAGATCGAGTTCGAGGGCGAGAACGCGCTCGCGCTGCAGAACAACGACATGATCAAGCAGTACTATCTCGGGATCTGACGCGACGCGCAGCTGCGCAAGGCACCCCTGCTAAGACCCGTTCTATCGCTGTTCGCCGGCATCGCGATCCTGGTCGTTGGGATCGGTCTCCTGTTCACCGCGCTCGGCCTGCGCGCCGGACTGATGGATTACCCGGTCACCGTCACCGGGCTGGTGATGTCGGCCTACTTCGTCGGCTTCATCCTCGGCACCTATGTCTGCCCGGCGATCATCCGTCGCGCAGGTCATATCCGCGCCTTCGCCGCCATGGCGTCGGTCGCCTCGACCATGCCGATCCTGCATGCGCTTGTGCTCACGCCCTGGGCCTGGGGCGCCCTGCGCCTGATCACCGGCGTGTGCATCGTCGGCCTGTACATGGTGATCGAGAGCTGGCTAAACGCACTCGCGCCCAATGCCATGCGCGGCAAGATCTTCGCCGCCTATATGGCGACCACGCTCGGCGCGCTCGCGCTCGGGCAGTTCCTGATCCTGGTCGGCGACGTGCTCGGCTTCACGCCTTTCGCGCTGGTGTCGATCCTGCTCTCGCTCGCCCTGGTGCCGGTTGCGCTGACGCGCGTGCCCGAGCCGCCGCCGGTCGCCGCGCCGCGGCCCGCCCTGCGCCGCCTGTTCGCAACCGCGCCGGTCGGCTTCGTCGGCGCACTCGCCTCGGGGCTGCTCAACGGCGCCTTCTTCGGCATGGGCGCGGTATTCGCGCAGCGGGTCGGCATGAGCGAAGCCGGCGTCGCTTCATTCATGAGCGCGACCATCGTCGGTGGGGCAATGCTGCAGTGGCCCGTGGGGCAGCTCTCGGACCGGCGCGACCGGCGGCTGGTGCTCGCCGCGGTCTGCGCCAGCGCGGCCCTGCTCGCAGCGCTGGCGTTCGTCGCCGAAGGCTATTCCGCGCCGCTGCTCGCGGTCATCGCGTTCTTCTACGGCGGGTTGGCGTTCACCGTGTACGGCCTGAGCGTAGCGCACGTCAACGACCTGCTCGAGCCGGCACGCATCCTGGAGGCGACCGGCGGCCTGCTCCTGCTGCACGGCATCGGCGCGGCGATCGGCCCCGCGGCAGCGGGATTTCTCATGCAGCAGCTCGGGCCGGGCAGCCTGCTAGGCTATTTCGCCCTGGTGCTGTCCGCGCTGTCGGGTTACGCGCTCTACCGCTACAAGCTTGTGGCGCGGCCGGCGCCGGGCGAAGCGCACGGCTATCTGCCGATGGCGGAAACGTCGCAGGCTCTGCTGCAGATGGATCCCCGCACCGAGGCGCCGGCCCGGCCGGCGGCTACCCGGCGCTGAGCGCGCGCCGCTCGAGCTCCCCCAGGTTCGATGCCGCCGGCCTGCGTCGGCCCTGCTCGATCTCGTGCACCAGCGACGTGGCCGCCGCGCACCAGGGCGTCGCAACACCGTGCGCGCGGCCCTTGCTCGCCACCAGGCCGCTGAAGTAGTCGACTTCGGTGCGCCGGCCGCGCAGCACATCCTGCAGCAGCGACGTGGCCGCATCCGTGCTGACGCGGGCAGCGCGCTCGGCCAGGCCGCGCTCGAATGCGTCCGAGCGCCCCGCCGCGCCCTCGAGCACTTGGCTCGCGCTGAAGTCCCCCATGACGCGCTCGAAGGGGTGACCCTCGGCCGCCGCGACCCGCAGCACCTCGGCCGAGATCTGCACGATCGCGCGGCGCGCCGCAGCGTCGGCGAGCATGGCAGCCGAGCGCAGGCCGCCGATGCCGGAAACCGGGTTGAGCGCGGTGTTGGTGAGCATCTTGGTCCAGCGCTCGTGCATCAGGTCGTCGATCACCTCGGCTGGCCACACGGCGTCGAGCAGCGCCGCCACGCGCCGCGCCTGCGCGCCGGGCGGTCGCAGGTACTCACCCACGTACAGTCCCGGCAGGCGCACGCCCGCTGCGGCGCGACTGACCGACGCGGTGGCGGTCACCCGCCCGGGCTCGAGCAGCACGGCGTTGACCAGCACCACGCCGCCGAGCACCCGGGCCGCCCCTGCGCGCGGGGCGATCCACTCCTCGTTGATCGAGTTCTGCAGGCTCACCAGCGGCGCGTCCGCGGCCAGGTGCGGCAGCACGCGCTCGAGCGCCGCCTCGGTGTCGTAGGACTTCACCGCCATCAGGCACAGCTCCGCGCGCCCGCTCAGCTCGTCGGGCGCGACGACCGGCGGATGGTGGTGCTCGACGCTGCCGTCCAGGTTGGCGATGCGCACCCCGTCGCGCGCCACCGCCTCGCGCTGCGCGTGCCACGGCTCGGCCGCGATCACGTCGCGGCCCGCGCTGTGCAGCCGTCCGGCGGCCTGGGCGCCGATCGCGCCTATGCCGTAGACGATGATCCGGCCGGACATCTCAGAACGCTCCACCCTTCCTGCGGCTGTCTACGATGCCCTGCGCGCGCATGCTGATCTGGCTCTGCACGCGGATGTTGAGCAGCGCGGGCCGCCCCGCGGCCAGCGCGCGCTCGAGCGCCGGCGCAAGCTGCTCGGGGCGCTCCACCAGCTCGCCGTAGGCGCCCAAGCCCGCGGCCACGAGGTCGTAGCGGGTCGGGGCCAGGTCGGTGATGACCGGCTTGCCGTACAGCCCGAGCTGGATGTTCTTGTCGATCCCCCAGGCCGCGTCGTTGCCGAGCAGCACCACGATGTCCAGGCCGTGACGCACCGCGGTGTCGAGCTCCATGCCGTTGAAGCCGAAGGAGCCGTCGCCCGTGATGCAGAACACGCGGCTGCCGGGCCGCGCGAGCTTGGCCGCGATCGCGGTCGGCACGGCCTGGCCGAGCATGCCCAGGTTGGGAAGGTAGTACCACGAGCGCGGCTGCCGCGCCGGCAGATAGGCGCGGCCGTAGTAGGCATAGTCGCCGCCGTCGAACACCAGCACGTCGTCGGGACGCAGGATCGCGCCAAGCGTCTTGTGCACGAACATCGAGCGCAGCGGCGCCTCGTCGGTGGCGAAGGCCTCGATGCGCGCGCGTTCGGCCGCGCGCGCGGCGCGCAGCCGCTCGAGCCACGGCCGCTCGGGCCAGGTTTGCGCCGCCGCGGCGTCCGAGAGCTGTTGTGCGACCGGGCCGACGTCGCCGACAATGCCGACATCGACGCCGCGGTTGCGCCCGACCTGAACGCCGCTCGGGTCGACCTGGATCAGCTTCGCGGTTTGCGCCAGAATCGGCGGCAGGCCGTAGCCGAGAGTGAAATCGAGCAGCTTGCCCAGCAACAGCACCACGTCGGCCTCGCGGATCAGGTTCGCCGGCTGGTGCAGCGACAGGTCGAAAAATCCGAAGCAGTAGGGATGCTGATCGGAAACCATGCCGCGCGCGGCCTCCTCGGTCATCAGTGGCAGCTTTGTGGTCTCGATCAACCGCTCGAGCGCGACGCCCCAGTCGCCGTAGGCGGCCGGAGTGCCGGCCACGATCAGCGGCCGCTCGGCTGCGCGCAGCAGCTGCAGCGCCTGCTCGATCTGCGCCGGCGCGGCGAGCCGCGGCGCCTGCGGCCGGTAGGCGGCGGCGCCGTAGAACCCGACTTCGGATTGCTCAACGCGCTGGGTCTGCACGTCGATCGGCACGGTCAGGTGCACCGGCCCGCGCCGGCCGTCGAAAGCGGTGCGCACCGCGCCCGCCACCAGATCCGGGATGCGGCGCGCATCTTGCACCAGCCAGGCGCCCTTGGTGGCGGGGCGCGCCATGCCCACCTGGTCGATCTCCTGCATGATGCCGCGGTGATAGTCGCGCAGCGCGGCCGAGCCGGCGATGTTGAGCACCGGGCTCTCGGAGGAAAGCGCGTTGACCAGTCCTGGGATCGCGTTCGCGTGTCCGGGGGTGGTAAAAGCGCACACTCCCAGCCGCCCGGTGATCCGCCCCCAGGCGTCGGCCATGTGCACCGCGGCCTGCTCGTGGCGGCAGTCGATGAGCCGGAAGCCCTCGTCGGCCAGCACGTCGAGCAGGGGCAGGATATGGTCGCCGGCGAGAGTGAAGATCGTGTCGACCCCCTCCTCGCGCAGAGCGCGAGTCAGCAGATGTGAACCCGTCGTGGTCATTGGCGGAACGCGCTAGAATCTGCGTCAAGCGGGGTCATCCGCTCAAGGACGAGGGAAAGATGCCAATTTCCAGTAATTACTTTGTCGTTCACGTAGTCGTTCCTTCGGTGCTCGTGTTCGTCCTGATCGTAGGCGTCGTGGGCATCCTCCTCGGACTGGGATTGATCGCACGCAACGAATCGGTCCTGCGGCTGCTCGAGCGCCTGAATCACTGGACCTCGCTCAGGCGCGCGCTGAAACCGCTCGAGATCCCGCGCGAGGTCGAGCAGAGCGTGCGCAAGCATCCCCGCGGGCTCGGAATCGTGATCCTGATCGGCGCCGCATTCTCTCTCTACTTCCTGCTGCTGCGGGTCAGCGGCTCGGATTTCACTGCGCTGCTCACCGCCCGCCCCGCGCAAGGAGCGCTGCTGTGGTTCGCGAACAGCGTGCGCTGGGCGCTGATCGGCGCAAACCTCATCGCGCTGGCGATCGGCATCGTGCTCGCGTTCGTCCCGCAGACGATGGGCCCGCTGGCCGCCAGCGCCAACCGCTGGGTATCCTCGCGCCGGCTGACCATGAAGGCCGATGAGATGGATCTCACGCTCGACCTCGTCGTGCGCGCCAATCCGCGCGTCGCGGGTGTGCTCATCGCGATCGGTGCGCTGGTTCCGGCGGTCGGCGCCTCGATGATGCTGTTCGGCGGCCGCTGACGCCTGCCCGGCGCGCGCCGGCATTCAGCGCAGCTTCGAGTACGCGGTCGGGGCGAGGACCTGGTTCTCGATCCTGGCCACGATCTGCCCGCCCTTCTCCGTTTCCGCGCGCGCCGCGAGCCATGCCGGATCGCCGGCGAAGGCGTTCCAGCGCCGCTCGCGCTCGGCCAGGCTGTCCCATTCGAGCAGGTAGTACAGCGCCTGATGGTCGACGCCGATCAGCGTGGTCCAGAATCCGACCGGGCGGATGCCGTGCTTGTCCCAGATCTTGAGCGTGATTGTCTCGAAGCGGCGGTTCAGGTCGGGCAGGCGGCCCGGGACGCAATGGTAGACGCGCAGTTCGTGGATCACGGGCCCTCCCCTATTTGAGCTTCAGTTCGATGTCGCGCAGCACCGGATCATCGGCGCGCGCGACCTCGTTTTCGACCAGCGCCCCGCAACCGGGGCAGAAGAACTGCCGGAACACCGGCCGGTCGTCGATATAGCGGCGCCAGTCGCCGATATTCGGGTTGGCCGCGGCGATCTCGCGCTCCAGCGCCACGCAGCCGTCCTTGTAGTTGTCACGCAGGGCGCCCAGGTCCGCGGTGCACTTGGCGCAGGCGTAGCGCAGGCCACCGGCCTCGCGCCGCAGGTCCAAGTTCTCGCTCGCGCGCGCCGCTACCTTGCCCGCCAGAATCTTGGCCGGGGCGCCCTTGCGCCGGCGCCCGGCGCGCTGCTCGGCGCGCAGCTGGCGGGTGGTTTCGAGATCGAGCGCGCCGTGCTCCCCGATCACCACGCCGTAGATCTCGCGCGCCGCGTCGCGCGAAACGGCTCGATTCTCGACCACGTCCTCGCGTACGCGCTCCGGGTCGCGCTCGAAAGGGTCGCCGTAGCCGGCGGCGGCCGACCAGAGCACTGCGTAGACGTCGTCGGGCTCCTGCAGGAAGTCTTCCTGGCGCAGCTGGAGCACCTCGTCGCGCCCCTTCAGTTCGGCGATGTCGGCCACCATCTCGCGTCGCTCGTGGCGCGCCCGCACATCGGCGGCGCGTTTGAATTTGTAAACGTTCACGCTGCCCGGATAACCGCCCATCATCCCGGGCGCGGTCGGCATCGCGTTGCCCGAGGAAAGCGTGTCGTGCGTGATGCGCTCGGTGCGGTGC
>DAHVFK010000022.1 GCA_027317055.1 Betaproteobacteria bacterium
GTTGGTATGCGCTAATGGTCTGCACCGGCGTCGCGAAGTCGTTGACGTCAAATCGCTTGCGCAGGTTCTCCGGCAGCGAGGTCTTGAGGAAATCGACTACGATGCTCTGGCCCTGCTGGCGGATGTCGATCCCGGTAGAAGAATCCGAGAGATCCACTACTACCCGGCCTGCGCCCGACGCGCCGCGGCGAAAATCGATGTTGCGTACCGCGTGAGTGACGTCGGCCTTGCCTTCGGCAAAGTGCGCCCCCTCGACGCCTTGAGCCACCGCGGGCGCCGAGAGCGTGATGACGAGATCGCGGCCTTCGATGGTAGCTTCATGCGGCACGGGACGGCTGAGATTGAGGACCATCCTGGTGCGGCCGGCGCCCTGCACCAAGTTCATGCTGCGAAGCGCACCCTGGCCGACATCCTGGCTGGCACGTCCGAGCGCGTTGAGTGTGTTCGGAAAGTCGAAAGCGATGCGCGCGGGGGAGGTAATGGCGAAGTTCGGCGGAACGCTCTTCAACGCCTCCTTGGTCGTCACGCGCACGATTGTCTTGGTGTCCTGCTGCAAGACGTTGAAAGCCTCGATGCTGTTGACCTGGGCAATGGCAGCGCCCGCTCCCGCGAGCCACAGCGCGAGCGCATAGAGAGCGTTTAGCTTTTTCATCGTTTACTTACCTCCTGCAATTGCAGCGCGCTAGAGCGTTGCACCCACTCGCCGCTACCATCCTGGACCAGTTCGGTCAGTTTGATTTCGCTTTCGTCGATCGAGGTGATAACGCCGAAATTCTGGCCCATGTAGTTGCCTTGCCCGACCCGGTATAGATTTGCGCCGGCCTTTACCAGGCCGAAGGTTTGCTTGCCTTGAGTGATGGTGCCGACCATCTGGATCGATTCGAGCGGAAATGCCTCGAGAGGCTCCTTGGGCCGGTTCACGTCCGGCCCCGGCGTTCCTCCGACGCCCTTCCCGGGCTGCGCGATGATGATGCGGTCCGGTCGGAATGGATCGACCAGATCTTCCGCCGTGTAAGGCACAGGCTCATAAGGTTTGACCTGGGGCAGCGGGTTCACGTGTCCGCGCAGCCCTTTGGTCAACGCGCTCAACTCCAGTCGCAGGTCGCTGTGCTCGTCGCTGCCGCAACCTGCGAGAAGCAAAACGGCGGCCAAAACAAGGTACTTTCTCATCGCCGGCCGCCTCTCTTGGCGGCCTGCTGGGCTTTGCGCTGAGCGGCGATTTCATCTTCGTCCAGGTAGCGGAAAGTCCGCGCCACAGCCTCCATTTGCAGGGTGCCGTCCTTCGCCGCCGAGATGGAGACGTCGTTAAGGGTGACGATACGCGACAGCTGTCCGACGTCACTCGCGAATGCACCCATATCGTGGTAGGTGCCGTCGACCTTCACCTGGATCGGAAGCTCGGCGTAAAACTCCTTCATGATTTCCGCGGCGGCCGGCTTGAACAGCTCGAACTGCAGGCCTCGCCCCAGGCCCGCCTGGTTGATGTCGACCAGCAGCGCGTCCATCTGAGACTTGTTGGGTAGCTGGCGCAGCAAGGCGCCGAACTGGGTGTCGATCTCGCGTAGTTGCTGCTGGTAGAGGTCGAGGTTCACCGACTGGCGCTTCTTGATGACGTAAGCGTCCTTCAGCTTCGATTCTTCCTGCCTGCCGCGCCCCAACTCGTCGAGCTGCCCCTGCCAGTCGACGAAATAGGCAGCCACCGGGATCGCCACGAGGATGCCCAGCAGCACGGCAAGTTTCGGCAATACGGGCCAGGTGCCGGGGTCGCGCCAGTTGAGGCGCCGGAAATCTTCGACGATCTTGTTGAAGTCGATTGCCATGGCTCAGCCCTTCTTCGCCGGCTTCTTGCCGCCCTTGGATTCCTCTTCGGGCTTGAGCGGCCTGAGCGACAGGTTGAGGCTGAACTCCGAGAGGCGCTTGTTGTCTACTCGAGTAGCTTTGATCTGGACCAGCTCAGGCTTTTCGAGCCACGGCGAGGATTCGATGTTGCGCATGAGGGTCGAGACCCGGGCATTGGACTGCGAGTAGCCGTCCAGGTGTACGGATAGGCCTTTCTGTTTGACGCTCTTGAGATAGACGCCCTCGGGCATCTGGCGCACCAGCTGATCGAGCAGATGCACGGTCTGAGCGCGGTCCGCTTGAAGCGTTTCAATGACTTGCTTGCGTGCGAGCAGAGCCTGAATTTCGTCCTTGAGCTTCTTGATGTCCGCAATCTGCTTGTCGAGCCTCGCGATTTCTCCCTTCAGGAACGTGTTGCGATCCTGCTGCGCAGCTACGCGATTCGCATTGAGCACGTGTCCCGCGCCCCAGATTACGACGCCGAGGATCGCGGTCATTCCTGCCACGACAGCGAAATGCGTCCGTGCGCGCTTGCGGCGCTCGTCACGATGCGGAAGTAGATTGATGCGAATCGTCATACCGGGTCGAACCTCCGCATGGCGAGTCCGCATGCGATGATCAACGACGGTGCGTCGACCATCAGGCGTTTGAGTTGAATACGCGACGACGTCTGCATTGCGGCGAACGGGTTCGCCACCATGGTAGGCACCTGCGTGCGCGTATTCACCGCTTCGTCGAGACCCGGAATCACCGCGGACCCGCCCGCCAGAAGGATTTGGTCGACCGCGTTGTACTGCGTAGAAGTGAAGAAGAACTGCAGGGCGCGCTGAACTTCCATGGAAAGATTGTCCATGAAGGGCCGCAGCACCTCCGTTTCATAGTCGTCCGGCAACCCCCCCGAGCGTTTCGCGTTTTCCGCTTCTTCGACGCTCATGCCGTAGCGACTTACGATGTCCTGGGTCAGCTGGTTGCCGCCGAACGCCTGTTCGCGGGTATAAACCGACTGATCGTTACGCAGGACGGTGACGTTCATCACGTTGGCGCCGATGTCGACCACGGCGATGTTCTGGTCCTTGCCACCGTTCGGCAGCTGCTGCACCACCAGCGCGAGTGCGCTTTGCTGCGCATACGATTCGACGTCCATCACCAGCGCCCTCAGTCCCGCGGATTCGGCCACCGCGACGCGATCCTCAACTTTCTCCTTGCGCGTGGCCGCGATCAGAACCTCCTCCTCTTCGGGGTTGGAAGGCGCCGGGCCGACAAGCTGGAAGTCGAGGTTCACCTCGTCAAGTGCGAAGGGAATGTACTGGTTTGCCTCCGTTTCTACCTGGATCTCGAGCTCGTCCTCGCGCAGTCCAGCCTGGACGATGATCTTCTTGGTGATGACCGCGCCCGAAGGCACGGCCATCGCCACGTGCTTGGTCCGGGTCGCAAGGCGCTTATGCGCGCGCTTGACCGATTCGGCGACCGCTTCGAGGTTGTTTATGTTGCCGTCCACTACGGCCTCGCGCGGCAGGGGTTCGATGGCGTAGCGTTCGACTCGATACACGCCCTTGCCCGCATCCACAATCTCGATCATTTTGACCGACGACGAGCTGATATCCAGCCCGAACACCGGCAGCGCCTTAGGCTTGAAAATGTCGAGTTCCATCGTTATTTTCCTTTGCGTACCGGCCGCTTAGGCGCAATACGTAGAAATCGCGTTAAATGCTAGCAACAACTCTATTCAGTGTCTAGTAAATTTTCCACACGGGCGGACCCCCTATAATGCCCCCCTTTCGCCATCGAGGGCTTGACCCTCTTCGCCCGCCCTAACTCCCTTGATGTGGCATCGTTTTTTGACCTTTCCGCTGGCGCTGCTGGTGGGCGTTCTGGCAGTCGCTCTGGCAGTCGCTGCGTTGGTGGCTGCGCTCGCCTATCCGAACCTGCCGTCGCTTGATTCGCTCACCGATTATCAGCCGAAGGTACCGCTGCGAATCTACACCGAGGACGGGGCCCTGATCGGCGAGTTCGGCGAGGAACGTCGTTCGGTCATCTCGATCAGCGAGGTCCCGAAGTTTCTCAAAGAGGCGATCATTTCGGCCGAGGACGAACGCTTCTACCAGCACGCCGGCATCGACTACGTCGGCGTCCTGCGGGCCGCGTATTCAAACCTCGTTGCGGGCGGCAAGCGACAGGGCGCGAGCACGATAACCATGCAGGTGGCGCGCAACTTCTTCCTCTCCTCGGAAAAGACCTTCACCCGCAAGCTGTACGAGGCGCTGCTGGCATTCAAGATCGAACACAGCCTCTCCAAGGACCAGATCCTCGAGTTGTACGTCAACCAGATTTACCTGGGTCAGCGCGCCTACGGCTTCGCGGCCGCCGCGCAGACGTATTTCGGCAAGTCGCTCGACCAACTTACCCTTGGGGAAGCCGCTATGCTGGCCGGATTGCCGAAAGCGCCTTCGAGCTATAACCCGATCGCCAGCCCGCAGCGCGCCAAAAGGCGGCAGCAATACGTGCTGCACCGCATGCGAGAGTTGGGCTACATCGACGACGTGCAGTATGCGCAGGCAGTCGCCGCGCCGGTGCGCACGCACCGCGAAACGAGCGAATATTCAGTGCATGCCGAGTACGTTGCGGAGATGGTGCGCCAGGCGGTCCGCGAGCAGTATCCGGAGGACGCCTACACCAAGGGGTTTAGGGTCTATACCACGATCCGCATGGCCGATCAGGAGGCCGCCTATGCCGCGCTGCGTCGAGGTCTCGAGAATTACGACCGCCGACACGGCTACCGCGGGCCGGAGGGATTCGTCTCGCTGCCCGAGGCGCCGCGAGACGAGGATTACGACGAGGTGCTCTCGGATCATGCGGACAGCGACGACGTGCTCGCGGCCGTCGTGCTCTCGGCGTCGCCGCGCAAGGTCGAAGTCGCGTTGCGTAACGGTGACACGATCCCGATCACGGGTGAAGGGCTGAAGTTCGCAGCATCCTCGCTCCGTTCCTCGGCGCCGCCGAGGATGCGCATCCAGCGGGGCGCAATCGTGCGTGTCAAGCAAGTGGGCGGCAAGCGCTGGGAAATCGTTCAGCTGCCCGAGATCGAGGGAGCATTCATCGCCATCGATCCGCAAGACGGAGCCGTGCGGGCGCTAGTGGGCGGATTCGACTTCTTTCGCAACAAGTACAACCATGTTACCCAGGCGTGGCGTCAACCGGGCTCGTCGTTCAAGCCGTTCATCTACTCCGCTGCACTGGAAAAAGGCTTCACTCCGGCTACCGTGATCGCGGACGAACCGATCGTGATCGATCCCGAGGTCACCGGCGGCCAGCCTTGGGAGCCGAACAACTATGACGGCAAATTCGAGGGGCCGATGCGCATGCGCGCAGCTCTCGCCAAGTCGAAAAACATGGTGTCGATCCGCATCCTGCAAGCAATCGGCACCAAATATGCGCAGGATTACATCACGCGCTTCGGCTTCGATGCGGACAAGCACCCGCCTTATCTCACGATGGCGCTGGGCGCCGGGTCGGTTACGCCCTGGCAAATGGCGCGCGCCTACTCGGTGTTCGCAAATGGCGGTTACCTGCTGCAGCCCTATTTCATCGAAAAGATCGTCGACGACCGCGGTAATCCGCTCGGCGTGGCTCATCCGCAGCACGCGGGCGACGACGGCTTGCGCGTCATCGATGCGAGGAACGCCTTTCTCATCGACAGCATGCTGCAGGACGTTACCCGCTACGGCACCGCCGCGCGCGCCGCGCGGCTGGGACGGCACGACATCGCCGGCAAGACCGGAACCACCAACGAGTTCGTAGATGCCTGGTTCTGCGGCTTCCAGCCGACGTTGGTCGGCATAACGTGGGCCGGGTTCGACCAACCGAAGACACTCGGCCGCAACCAGACGGGCGCGTCCGTCGCGCTGCCGATCTGGATGGACTTCATGGAAAAGGCGCTGAAGGGCGTGCCCGAGATGGCACTCACGCCTCCGCCCGGCGTAGTGCTGGTGGAAACCGAGCCGGATCCGACGATCCCCGACGACAAGCCGGTGCCGGAGTATTTCTATCAGGAAAACGTCCCGGCCGAGCCCGCCGCGACGACGCCGGCGGGGCCGACGGGCGCGCCTCAGGCGCCACCGTCCGGCGCACCGCAGCAGGCGCCGGTGCCCGCGCCGCTCCAGACCGCGCCGGCGGCGCAACCTATGGATTAGCGCCGGTCAAAGCGGCAAGGCTGCCGCGTCAACCGCGCAGCACAACCCCCTGCCCGCTCTGGGCGGATACGAGCCTGGACAGGGCGGCGAACAATTCGCTGCCGTCGCGCGTGTCGCGCCATGCCGAGCCGTCCCAGCGAAAATGGAAGCCTCCGGATTTCGCCGCGACCCAGATCTCTCGCGCCGCGCCGTGGCGATTGACGACCATCTTGCTGCCGTTGTGGAATTCGACTTCCAGCATACCGCCCGCCTTGGATTGCAGGTCGACATCGAGTTCGGTCGCTTCGATGGATTGCTCGATACGGCCCAGCGCAGCGTCCGCGAGCGCCTCGAATTCCGAGTCCGTCATGGGGGTGAGACAGTGCGTGATAACATTCATATTTTACCTGCCGCGACGCGATGCGTTCCGCCTTTCTCCTCGCCGTGAGCACCGCTCTCGCGGTCGTCGCCGGCTGCGGACAGAGGGGCGACCTGTATTTTC
The DNA here is from genome assembly GCA_027317055.1 of Betaproteobacteria bacterium. Lineage (GTDB taxonomy): Bacteria > Pseudomonadota > Gammaproteobacteria > Burkholderiales > SG8-39 > DAHVFK01. The sequence goes on from DAHVFK010000022.1 coordinate 6,511, forward strand.
GCGACAATCCTCCGCCCGGCGTCAAGCCGCGCAAGGCCCAGCCCTACAAGCCGGTGCCCTATCCGGCGGACACCGAACGCGGCAGCGGCGCGCCCGATAAGAACTAGCCGCCCGCGTGGCCTTCGCCCAACGCAACGGCACGCTTTGCGCCGAACAGTTGCCGCTCGATGAGCTTGCGCAGCGCTTCGGCACCCCGTGCTACGTCTACTCCCGAGCCGCGATCGAGCTGGCTTACGCGAGCTATTCGAGCGCGCTTGCCGGACGCGACGCGCTCATCTGCTACTCGGTCAAAGCAAATCCGAATCTCGCTGTGCTCGCGCTCATGACTAGGCTCGGCGCGGGCTTCGACATCGTTTCCGGCGGAGAGTTGGCGCGTGTCCTGGCCGCAGGGGGAGACCCGGGCAAGACGCTGTTCTCCGGAGTGGGCAAAACGGAGATCGAGATCGAGCAGGCACTGCAGGCCGGAGTACGGTGTATCAACCTAGAGTCTGAGCCCGAACTCGAGCGAGTCAATGCACTCGCCGGCCGCCTCGGCAGGCGGGCGCCGGTGGCATTCCGGGTCAATCCCGACGTCGATGGCAGAACGCACCCCTACATCTCGACCGGTCTGAGACAAAACAAGTTCGGGGTGCCGCACGACGACGCGGAGCGCTTGTACGCCAAAGCCGCGCAATTGCCAAACGTCGAGGTCCGCGGCATCGGCTGCCACATTGGCTCGCAGCTTACCGGCCCCGCGCCATTCGTCGAGGCCGCGGCGCGCGTCGCCGCGCTGGCGTCGCGGCTCGAGGCGGCGGGTATTCCGATCGCGCATATCGACCTAGGAGGTGGCATCGGCATTCACTACCAGGACGAACCCCCGCGGCCGGTGGCCGAGTTTGTCGCCGGCGCGCTGGCCGCGCTCGGCGCAAGGCGCACCGGGCTGATCCTCGATCCGGGACGCTCGATCATCGGCAACGCGGGCCTGCTGCTGACGCGCGTCGAGTACGTAAAGCCCGGGGCGGCCAAGAACTTCCTGGTGGTCGACGCCGCGATGAACGACCTGCTGCGTCCGGCGCTGTACGACGCCTGGCACGAAGTGCGGGCAGTGCGCGAAGCACCCGCCGGGGCTAGGCCGGTGACTTACGACGTGGTCGGACCGGTGTGCGAAAGCGGGGACTTTCTCGCCCGGGAGCGCCCGCTGGTCGCCGGCGCGGGCGACCTGCTGGCGGTGATGTCGGCCGGCGCCTACGGTATGAGCATGAGCTCGAACTACAACTCGAGGCCTAGAGCGGCGGAAGTGCTGGTCGACGGCGCACAAGCGCACCTGATCCGCGCCCGGGAAACGATAGAAGATCTCTTTGCTCTGGAGAGGATCTTGCCGTAGATTGTCTGCGCTCAGAGTGGACCGCCCACCAACGCGTAACTAGACAGGCCACCTCCAACGGCCGGCCTCCGGCCCCCAAGATGACGACCTCTCCCCGTTCACTAGCCCTGTGGGTGGCGGGTATCGCTCTGGCCGTAGTGCTCGCGGGAACCACTGCGACCCACTTCGCCGCCGACAGCGGGGCCAACGAGCAGAGGCGACCGGCCGGCCCGCCGGCAGTCCCGGTATCGATTGCCGTCGCGGCAGAGCGCAACATGCCCGTGATCCTGCGCGCCATCGGGAACGTCGACGCCTTTTCGACCGTCGCGATCAAGGCGCGCGTGGACGGACAGATCGTCGAGGTCAATTTCCGCCAGGGTCAGGCAGTGCGCAAGGGCGAGGTGCTGTTCCGGCTCGATGCACGGCCGTTCGACGCGGCACTGAGCCAGTCGGAGGCGAACCTCGCGCGCGACAAGGCAAGCCGCGACCAGGCGCGCTCGCAGGAGCGGCGCTACCTCGAGCTGCTCGAAAAGCATTTCGTGTCGAAGGAGGCCTACACGCAGATCCGCACCGCCGCGGAAACCGCCGAAGCGGTGCTCAAGGCGAGCCAGGCGGCGGTCGAAACCGCGCGCCTCAATCTTCAGTATTGCACCATCCGCTCGCCGATCGACGGCTACGTCGGGCGGATCATGCTGCAGCTCGGCAACCTGGTGAAGGCGAACGACACCAACGCGCTGGTGGTGATCAACCAGGTCATGCCCATCTACGCGACATTCGCGATCCCCGAGCAGCGCCTGGGCGAGATCCGGCGCCACATGGCCGACGGGCCGCTCCAGGCGACGGTGAGCGGCGCCGACGCGCGCGGCACGCCCCTTGCGAGCGGACACCTGGTATTCGTCGACAATGCGGTTGACGTCAGCACGGGAACGATCAAGCTGCGCGCCGAGTTCGAGAATCGCGACCTCGCGCTCTGGCCGGGGCAATTCGTCAACGTAGACCTGAAGCTCTACGACCAGACGAACGCGATCGTGGTGCCGTCGGTCGCGGTGCAGACCGGGCCGCAGGGCGAGTTCGTATTCGTGCTCAAGCCCGACGCAACCGCCGAAGTGCGCAAGATCGCCGTGTCGCGCACCGAAGGCGACCTCGCCGTCATTGCGGAGGGATTGGTCAAGGGAGATCGGGTCGTCACGCGCGGCCAGCTCCGGCTGGTACCGGGGGTCAAGGTCGTCGTGCGCCCCGACGCATCGTGAACCTCTCCGAGCTTTTTATCCGTCGTCCCGTCATGACCGTGCTGGTCATGGTCGGGATCCTCATGTTCGGCATCGTCGGCTTTCGGCTGCTGCCGGTGAGCTCGCTGCCGAACGTCGACTTCCCCACCATCCAGGTCAGGGGCGAATTGCCGGGCGCCAGCCCCGAAACCATGGCCTCGGCGGTCGCGACCCCGCTCGAGAAGCAGTTTTCGACCATCGCCGGGATCGACTCAATGTACTCGGTGAGCGGCCAGGGTGTGACCCAGTTCACGCTCCAGTTTGCGCTCGACCGCGACATCGACGCCGCGGCGCAGGATGTCAACTCCGCGATTGCGGCGACCGCGCGCCAGCTTCCCTCGGCGATGCCGGCGCCGCCGTCCTTCCGCAAGGTGAACCCCGGCGATTTCGCCGTGTTCTACCTCGCGCTTACCTCGGAGACCCTGCCGCTCTCGACGGTGGACGAATACGCCGAGACCTACCTGGCGCAGCGCATCTCGACCATCAGCGGCGTGGCCCAGGTACAGGTGTACGGACAGCAGAAATACGCGGTCAGGGCCCAGGTCGACCCGGGTGCACTCGCATCGCGCGGCATCGGGATCAACGAAGTCCAGCAGGCCATCGCGCAGGCCAACGTGAATCTGCCCACGGGGACGCTGTACGGCAATGAGCGCCTGTTCGCAGTGCAGGCGAACGGACAGCTGTTCGACGCCGCCGCTTTTCGGCCGGTAATCGTCAGCTATCGCAACGGCTCCCCGATTCGTCTCGAGCAGCTCGGGCGCGTCATCGATGGCGTCGAAAGCGACAAGGTCGCCGCCTGGTTCAAAGACAAGCGTGGCATCGTGCTCGGGATCTACCGTCAGCCCGGCACCAACACCATCCAGGTGGTCGACGCGGTGAAGAAGCTTCTGCCGACATTCCGCGCCGAGGTGCCGGCGGGGGTCACGATGGAAGTGCTGTTCGACCGCTCGGTCACCATCCGCCAGTCGGTCGAGGAAGTGGAATTCACGCTCCTGCTCGCGCTCGCGCTCGTGGTCATGGTGATCTTCCTGTTCCTGCGCAACCTTTCGGCAACGTTGATTCCGAGCATCGCGCTGCCAATGTCGATCGTTGGCACTTTCGGCGTGATGTATGCGCTTGGCTACAGCCTGGACAACATTTCCCTCATGGCGCTAACGCTCTGCGTCGGCTTCGTGGTCGACGACGCGATCGTGATGCTGGAAAACATCTCGCGCCACATGGAAAGCGGCAAGACCCGGATTCAGGCTACGCTCGATGCATCGAAGGAGATTTCCTTCACCATCCTTTCGATGACCCTATCGCTCGCCGCGGTGTTCATCCCGGTGTTCTTCATGGGAGGCATCGTCGGGCGCCTGCTGCACGAGTTCTCGGTGACGATCATCACTGCCGTGCTGATATCGGGCTTCGTTTCGCTGACCCTCACGCCCATGATGTCGAGCCGGCTGCTCCAGCCGCAGCACGGTGTCGTTCACGGCAGGCTCTACCAGCTGTCGGAGCGTGCGTTCGAGGCACTGCGCCATGCCTACCGGGTCACGCTCGAGTGGTCCCTGGCGCATGCGCGTTTCATCATGCTCGTGTTCGTCGCCATCACGCTGGCCACCGGGTTTCTGTTCGCGCGCATGCCGAAAGGATTTCTGCCGACCGAAGACACCGGGCAGATCTTCTGTTTCACCGAAGCGCCGCAGGACATTTCCTTCGATGCGATGGCGAAGCTGCAGCAGCAGGTAGCGGACATCGTGCGGCGCAACCCGAACGTGCAAGGCGTGATGTCGTTCATCGGCGCAAGCGGCTTCAACCCTTCTCTCAATCGCGGCCGCATGTTCATCACGCTCAAGCCGCGCTCGGAAAGAGTTTCCGCGGACGAGGTTATCCGGCAACTGCGGCCGAAACTGCAGAGCCTGGTCGGCATCAAGGCCTTCATGCAGAACATTCCGACCATCCGTATCGGCCTGCTCACCAAGAGCCAGTACCAGTACACGCTGCGCGGCGCGAGCACCGACGAGCTGTACCATTGGGTTCCGATCATCGAGGATAAGCTCAAGTCGATCCCGACGCTGGTGGACGTGGCGAGCGACCTGCAGATTCACCAGCCTCAGGTGAGGGTAGACATCGATCGCGCCAAGGCGTCGGCGCTCGGGGTCAGCGCTCAGCAACTGGAGGTCGCCCTCGGCGCCGCCTACGGCTCGCAGCAGGTATCGACGATCTACACCTCGACCAACCAATACGCGGTGATTCTGGAGGTCGAGCCGCGCTTCCAGCGTGGTCCAGCCGCATTGCCGTCGCTCTACATCCGCTCCTCGAGCGGCGCCTTGGTGCCGCTGGACGCAGTGGCGAAGCTTTCCTATGGCGTGGGTCCGCTGACGGTCAGCCACCAGGGTCAACTGCCTTCGGTGACTTTCTCGTTCGACCTCAAGCCCGGGGTGTCCCTGTCCCAGGCGATCGACACGATCCGCGGCACGATGCGCGAACTTCAGGTGCCGGCCACGCTCACCGCGAGCTTTTCCGGTACGGCCCAGGCGTTCGAGGACTCCCTCCAGGGAATGGGCATCCTGCTGGTGCTTGCGATCGTCGTGATCTACCTCGTGCTCGGCATCCTGTACGAGAGCTTCATCCACCCGCTGACGATCCTGTCCGGTTTGCCGACGGCAGGACTCGGCGCTCTGCTGACGCTGAAATTGTTCGGCCTCGATCTGAACATGTACGCCTTCGTCGGCATCATCATGCTGGTCGGCATCGTGAAGACGAACGCGATCATGATGATCGACTTCGCGATCGAAGCGCGCCGCAAGGAGGGAAAGGCACCGCGCGACGCGATCTTCGAAGCCTGCATGGTCCGCTTCCGTCCGATCATGATGACGACAATGGCCGCCCTAATGGGGAGCCTGCCGATCGCGCTCGCCTTCGGCGTCGGCGGCGATGCGCGTCAGCCGCTCGGCCTCGCCGTCGTCGGAGGGCTGCTGCTCTCGCAGCTGCTGACGCTCTACATCACGCCGGTGATCTACATCTATTTCGAGAATTTCTCGGACCGGCTTGCGCGCCGGCGTGCGCGCCTGCCAGCCCCCGCGCTGGGCGGCGGAGCCGTGTCGGCGGGACCGCATGCGCCGAAAGCGCTAGACTAGTTGCATGGCCGCCCCTCAAGAAACCCGAAACATGGCGCTGTTCTGCGATTTCGAAAACATCGCACTCGGCGTGCGAGACGCGAAATACGCCCAGTTCGACATCAGCCGGGTGCTGGAGCGGCTGCTGCTCAAGGGCAGCATCGTGGTGAAGAAGGCATATTGCGACTGGGAGCGCTACAAGGAGTTCAAGAGCGTGATGCACGGCGCATCGTTTGAGTTGATCGAGATCCCGCACGTGCGGCAGTCGGGCAAGAACTCCGCGGACATCCGCATGGTCGTCGACGCGCTGGACCTGTGCTACACCAAGTCGCACGTCGATACCTTCGTAATCATCAGCGGCGACTCGGATTTCTCGCCGCTGGTCTCGAAGCTGCGCGAGAACGCGAAGGTCGTCATCGGCGTCGGGGTGAAGAACTCGACATCCGACCTGCTGATCGCCAATTGCGACGAGTTCATCTACTACGACGACCTGGTGCGCGAGGAAGAGGCGAACCGCCGCGCCGCGCGCAAGCGCCGGGAGGCGCGTCCCGGCGGAACCGCCAAGGAGCTCACTGCCGGCGAAGACAAGCGTCAGGAAGCGATGGATCTGGTGCTCGGCACCGTGGAAGCCCTGGTGGCCGAGCGCGGCGAGGACGAGCGTATCTGGGGCTCGATGGTCAAGCAGGCGCTAAAGCGCCGCAACCCCGGGTTCAACGAGTCTTACTACGGCTTTCGCGCTTTTTCCGACCTGCTCGAAGAGGCCCAGAAGCGCAAGCTGCTTTCGCTCGAGCGCGACGAAAAGTCCGGCGGCTACCTCATCCGCTCGACGTAGCAACCGCCGCACGCGTAACACGCGCAAGGCGCCGCAAGAGCCAGTACAGACGCGCTCCGAGCAAGCCCGCAAGCACCAGCGCGAACAGCGCGGGCTCGGTAACGTCGCGCTTCACCAGCCACCAGAAGTGCAGCACACCGAAGACCGCGATCAGATAGATGAACCGGTGCACGCGCTGCCAGCTGCGTCCCAATCTGCGCTGCATCGCGTCGGTCGAGGTGGCGGCGAGCGGAATGAGCAGCAGGAAGGCGGTGAAGCCGACCGTGATGTAGGGTCGCTTGAGCACGTCTGCGGCGATTGCCGCAAGGTCGAACCACTGATCGAGCCAGATGTAGGTGAGGAAATGCAGCGCCGCATAGAAGAAAGCGTACAGGCCGAGCATGCGCCGCAGCTTGAGCAGCCAGTTCGCGCCGGTAGCGCGCCGCAGTGGGGTCACTCCGAGCGTCGCGCAGAGCAGAAAGAGCGTCCACCAGCCGGTCGAATGAGTCACGGCCTCGACCGGATTGGCGCCCAGTGCGTCGTAGGCAACGCCCCAGACCAGGTGGGCGAACGGAACGAGGCAGAGCGCGAACAGCGCGCTCTTGATCGCGCCTAGCTCGCGCCCGCGGGGCTGCCACATCGAACGGCCCTCAGAAGAACTTCTTCAGGTCCATGCCGGCGTAGAGCTCGGCCACCTGATTTGCATAGCCGTTAAACATGAGCGTCTTGCGCTTGGGCGTGAAGAAGCCGTCTTCGCCGATGCGGCGCTCGCGTGCCTGGCTCCAGCGCGGGTGGTCGACGTTCGGATTCACGTTCGAATAGAAGCCGTACTCATTCGGCGCCGCCTCGTTCCAGGCCGTCTTCGGCTGCTGCTCGGTGAACGTGACGCGAACGATCGACTTGGCGCTCTTGAAGCCGTATTTCCACGGCACCACGACGCGCACCGGCGCCCCGTTCTGGTTCGGCAGCAACTCGCCGTACAGGCCGAAAGTGAGCAGAGTCAGCGGATGCATCGCCTCGTCCAGGCGCAGACCCTCGACATAGGGCCAATCGAGCAGCGGCAGGCGCGTTCCAACCATCGTTTCCGGATCCAGCTTGGTGGTAAAGGCAACGTACTTGGCGCGCCCGGTCGGCTCAACCCGCTTGATCAGCTCGGCGAGCGGATAGCCGACCCAGGGAATCACCATTGACCACGCCTCTACGCAGCGGTGGCGATAAACGCGGTCCTGCATTGGTGCCAGCTTGAGCAAATCCTCGATGCCGAACACGCCGCCGCGCTTGACTTCACCATCCACCGTGACCGCCCACGGCCGAGTCTTCATCTTGGGCGCGTAAATCGCCGGCTCATCCTTGCCCGTGCCAAACTCGTAAAAGTTGTTGTACGTGGTCACGTCCTTGTACGGCGTCTGCTTTTCGCTGGCGCTGAACGGACCTGGTCGGCCGGACAGCTTGCGTGCCCCGACCGCCAGCGCCTGCGCCGGCAGCAGGGGCAAGACCAGCCCCATGGCAATCGCCCGCTCGAGAAAAGCGCGGCGGCGCAGGTAAACGGACTTGGGCGTGATCTGCGAGGGTGCGACGTCGGAGGTGGTACGTATCAACATTGGCATTCATTTCGCTCCATTTTGGTCGTACACCCGACACAATGCTTACAGGTCGATGTACGCGCGCCCTCCGGTGCCGGATGCGTGCTGCAAGCTGCCGTCAGGGATTGAGCTGTCTGTAAACCAGATTGGCCAGGCGCAGGAGTTCCGCGCGATCGAGGTCGCCCGAGGAAAGCGCATAACCGAATTTGCGATCGATCCAGTAGAACACGCTCACACTGCCTTCCCGCGCGAAACGGAAGGCCGTCTCGCCATGGTCGCGCGTCTCGGTGCGCACGTACAGCGTAACGCGCTGACCCTTGCTCCCCTGGTACATGAACTGCGCCACCGGCGCAGGCTGCGGCCCGGCCGCCGGGTCGCCTTCACCCGGGAGCAGGCGGCCGCCGACCAGCGACAGGCCCGCCGCGTCGAGCACCGGCGCGCGCACCGGGGCGCCGAGGCGCTTGGACAACCAGGCGACCAGATGCGCCTGCTGATCCGCGCCGACCTCAACCGGATGGCGCACTTCCGGCGAGTAGGTCGCGTGCGCCACCGCCGCGCTGCGCGCGATCGAAGCGCCTTCGCTCAGCGGCGGCATCCGGCTGGCCTGCACGGAATGCAGCTGCCAGCCTGCGAGCACGCCGGCGACCGCGCCGAGCGCGGCCCAGCCCGCTGCCAACGCGATGCCGCGCGAGCGCGGAACGCGCTGCGCGACGCGCGTAAGGCGCTCCGGCACAGGCTCGCCCAGCACCGGATCGTAGAGGGCGCGCAGGGCATCGCGCTGGCTGCGGAGTTGGGCGACCCGTTCCGCTTCATCCGCGCGTGTCGCAAGCCAGGCCTCGATCTCGGCGCACCGGCCGTGCGCCAGCCGGCCATCGATATAGGCCTGCAAGTCCGCTTCGGTGATGGGAAGATTGGTATTCATCTCACGTGCTCACTTCACGACCGTCAGCTTTGCCGACGCCGGGGTCTCCAGCATCGTCGCACGAAGCCTTTCCCGCGCCCGCGAGAGCCGGGACATCACGGTCCCGACCGGGATGCCTAGCGCACGCGCGGCCTCTTCGTAACTCATATCCTCCAGCGCAACGAGCAGCAGCACCTCGCGCTGCTCTTCGGGCAATTTTGCGAGCGCCCGATCCATGTCCCGCACCATCAACGAATCACCCTGCGCGGCGCGCTGCGCCATCTCGGGCAGATCGTCCGTGATGGCGTCGGTCGGACGCTGCGCACGAACGCGATTGACATGCACGTTGTGCATGACCGTGAACAGCCAGGCGCGCAGATCGGTGCCGCCGCGATAAAGGTGGAACTTGGCCCAGGCGCGCTCGAGCGTGTCCTGCACCAGGTCGTCGGCGGCGGAGCGATCGCCGACCAGCGCGCGGGCGTAGCGGCGCAGGCGCGGAATCAGGTCGACGATCGCTTGCCGTTCATCCATGCACGGTTATTCTACTGGCGCGCCACGTGCCACACGCCGCGGAAACCGTCACCGGTGGTGTCGCCGGGCTTCTGGTCTTTCACCCACAGGTAGAGCGGTTTGCCCTTGTAAGCCCATTGCCTGCCGCCGTCGTTGCGTACGACCACGGTCCAGTCTCCGCTGGGCTGGTCTCCCGCCGACGCCATCAGCGGCGGCCAGTTCGTTGCGCACCCGCCATTGCACATGCTCTTGCCCGCGCCGGCCGGGTCCTTGTCGAACGTATACAGGGTCATGCCGGCCTTGTCGGTCAGCTTGCCGCCCGAGGCTTGAACGCCGTCCGGCGCCGCCACGCTGGCGCAAGCAGTGGCGAGGGTCAGAATGGTTGCCGCGGCAAGCGCGGTGAATTGCTTGTTCATCGGAAGCTCCCCTGAGAGATTGTGATGTGTGGTCTTGCTTCCGGGTAAACACGCGAACTCGGCTCAATATTCCAAGGTCAATGCGGTGGTGACATCCCCCAGGTGGCGACGAGCGCCTCGGCTGCGTTAAGAAATTCTTCGCTGCGGCTGGGGTGGGCAAAGCTGGCCTGCGTCAAGCGACCGAGCAGCGATCCGCCCGAGGCGCCAGGCTGCGCCAGATGAATCAATTCGCCTGCGTCGGCGCCCGCGATCTCGCAACCGAGCAGGATGCCCTGCTCGGGCTCCACGAGCAGTCTCACGTAGCCGTCGGCCGAGCCGTCCGCGAGCGCCGCGGGATTTGCGCCGAACGCGGAGAAACCCACCGCATATTCGGTGTCGGCGTCCTCGAGTTCGTCCTCGGATGCGCCTGCACGCGCGAGCTCGAGGGCCGAATACACGACCTCTGGCACCCAATCGCCCCGCGTCTCGGCCGACCCGGGCGCGACGATGTTCGCCACTGCTACGGTCGCCTCCGCGAGCGCATGGTTCGCGGTCATAGCCGGATTGGCGCAATCTCCAATCGCGTATATTCGTCGCGCCGAAGTGCGTTGCGCCGGGTCGACCGTGATGAATCCGTCCCGATCCGCGCGCACGCCGGCGGCCTGCAATCCAAGCTGGTCGGTGTTGGGTTTGCGTCCGGTTCCGGCCAGTATCCAGTCGAAGCCTTCACGCGCGCCACCGGGCAATTCGAGCAGCACGCGGTCGGCCTCGGGCACCGCGCGCAGAGGCCGGCTGCCGGTACGCGCCGTGACGCCCTGCGCAGAAAGTGCATCATGCAGGCGCTTGCGCGCGCTCGCACTGAAGCGCGACCGCGCCAGCGCCTCGCTGCCGGTCAGCCAGACGACCTCAAGCCCGAGGCGCGGCAGGATGAAGGCCATTTCCGCGCCGACCGCGCCGCTGCCGAGCAGAGCGATGCGCGTGCCCGACGGCAGCGGCTGCTCGAAGAGCTCGTCGGTGGTGAGCACGCGCGGGATGCCGCGCATGGTTTCCGGCAAGACGGGACGCGATCCGGTGGCGACGATGAAG
>DAHVFK010000230.1 GCA_027317055.1 Betaproteobacteria bacterium
TCAAGACCTCGTCGTATGCGCGCCACCACGTGAACGTCACCATGGCGCGCGCCAAGATGTCGGGCACCTACCCCAACTCGGTGCTGGCGACGCTCGAGGCGACGCAGCACGGCTACGACGAAGGGCTACGAGACTAAGGCGGTATTGCGCATGTGTCTGGCGCTCTTTCAGCATCCATCGGAGAGAGTACGCAAGGCAGCTCGTAGCGGCATCGACTCTATTGCAAAGTACGACCTGGACGTCTTCTACGGCTCCGATCGAGAGGGCGGATTGGGTCCCGCGCCCCAAAGCGCGGGTCTCGATGTACTGGAATCAATGGACGAGAAGGTGTTGAAGGCGAACCATGAGGCGGCGTTGCGCCTGCTTTCTGGCATGTTGTCGCCTATTCTCGAAGGCGTGTCCTGGACGTACAAATCCGCAACCATTTCTCAGGGCATCGTACCGGCGCATCCGTCCGTCTCCGACGTTCGTGCGAGAAGCATCCAACTCTTGTTTCGTCTGTATTCGCTTGGGGAAAACACGCAGCAAAAGCTGGCGACTATCAATGCATTGAGCGAGGGTACGCGAACCGACCATCGCGGCGCTGCTGACGAGAAAACAAGGGCGATGATTGCTAGGAATACGGTGGAAATCCTGGAGCTTTTCGCGCAGTTAGTTGTGCGTGAAGATTTTCAGATCGTCCAGAAGATCGAGTCCAATAGCTATTGGATGTTCGTCCATTCGCTCAACGACGAAACCAAGGCTGCCGCATTGAAGGTCGAGAAGGCTATTGCCGGCAACGACGAGTACGCCATCTATCGCACCCTGATCGGGTTTGAAGGGGTATTCGGCGATTGGTCCACTTACGAAAGAACCAGTCAGCAGATCGAGCCCATCGAAAAGGAGCGACGCAGTAAAGCGTCCGACTTTGCGAAATCAATCACGACTGACATCTATCCCGCATGGCGGGAGCGGATACTGGCGTTCGCGAAAACGGAATCCGATGACCTTGCAACCTTTCCGGTGTTCTATCACTTCCTCGCGGAGTTCGCGTCTGCACAACCCGCTCTAGCCTTGCGGTTGATAACCGAGGATACCGCGGCGATACCGCGCTTTCTCATACCTGTTCTGAGTAGCCTGTGGAACGGCAATCATCGGAATCAGGTTCGCGAACTGATCGAGAAATGGATCGAGGAAGCGCAGCTCGGCGTGGACCACCATCTGTTTGCTGCCATCAAGATGTTTCTTTCGACGGATGATGTGAACATCGAGTTGCTTGAGCGTTTGCTGGAAAAGACGACGGCCATTGGCGACATTCCAAGTGTTCGCCAAGTCGCAACCGTTGCGCTTGTTCGTTGGCGGGATGCGGGGCGAGAGATTGTTCAGAAGCTGTTTTATCCGGCCGTCGATCAATTGACAGAGATGAAAAACGCCAGCTGGATATTCGAGGCGTGGTTTCGTCAGGAAGCGCGTGATCTCTTTGCGGAGATGGACGCGGAAGGCATGGAATGCGTGCTTCGCAATCTGCTTGTGCTGGACAAGATCGACTATCACGCCGAGGAGGTACTTCACAGCCTTGCTCAGCGGGACGCCGGGCGCGTCGTGCAATTCTTGATCGAACGTATTCGGATCGAGGCGCAGACACGATCCAGAGAAGGTTCCAGGGACTTTGATGCCATTCCATTCGAGTTTCACAAGCTGCAGGACGTACTTTCTAAGAACCCGGGTCCGGTGGTGCGCAGCGTTCTCGACCAGTACCGCACAGATAACACGCTGTTCGCCTATCGCGGCGCGACCCTGCTAAAGAACATCTTTCCCACTATTTCAAAGGAGTTTGAGGAAGAGCTTCTGCGGCTAGTTCGTGAGGGGGGCGACGGCAATCTGGAGTTCGTTCTCGGTTTGCTCAGAAATTATCACGGCGAACCTTTTACCCACACACTCTGCAAGGAAATCGTCAAAGCTGTCGATGCCGGCAGTTCCTTGCTCAACGAAGTCGCGATTGCTCTTGAAACTACAGGGGTCGTTTCGGGCGAATTCGGCATGGCCGAGGCCTACGAGCGCAAGAAACAGGAAATCGCCGACTGGCGGTCCGATCCAGACGAGAAGGTGCGGGCCTTCGCGACGCGATACACGTCGGATCTTGAACAGATGCGAGACTCGGAAACGAAGAGGGCGGAAGAAGATATCGCGCTACGAAAGCACCGCTTCGGTGAATAGGGGAGCCTCCAGCACTGGGTATCCTTCCCAGCTTCCGCTTGCAATGTATAGCACTCGGTGCTATAAATAGCGTCTTGGGGCATGGATGACGATCTACAAGACCCGATGGTTCGATCGTTGGGCCAGGAAGCAGGAATTGAGTACACGTGCCCTCTGTGAAGCCGTTCGTGAAATGCAGGCTGGATTGTATGAGGCCGATCTCGGCGGTGGGCTGCTGAAGAAGCGGATTGCGCGCCCAGGGCAAGGCAAGAGCGGCGGGTATCGGACGCTGGTGGCAACGAACAAAGGTGGCAAATGGTTTTTTGTATTCGGCTTTCCGAAGAATGTCCGGAGCAATATCGACAAGGATGAGGAAGATTCTCTGAAGAAACTGGCCTCGCACCTGTTGTCGCTGTCGCCGCCGGCTTTGGTTACCGCACAACGTGCAGGTGAATTGATGGAGGTAAATTGCGATGCGCAAGACTAAATCGGCAATTCTTGAGGCCGTGCACGAGACGGCCAAGGGGCTGCATGCCGCTGGCGTGATGGAGCAGGTCACGCTGCGCGAATTCGACCGCCTGTGTCTGCCGCCGGTCGAGCCTTTGTCGCCCAGCAAGATCAGAAAAATTCGGGTTCAGTCGCGTGTCAGCCAGGCGGTATTTGCTGCGCTGCTGAATACCAGTGTCTCTACCGTGCAGAAGTGGGAAATCGGTCAGAAGCGCCCGACCGGAACCGCGCTGAAGTTGCTCCACCTCGTGCAGAAGCGTGGTCTCGAAGTCGTCGCGTAGCGTGAATTTTCTGCGACTGAATCTGCGCTGCCGATAGTCCTCGACAGATACTGAAAGCTTGCATGGCGAGAAAAACGTTGCCAGCGATAGGTACCGATAGATTCTGAAGGGCACGCGCGCTGGACCGTCGATAGGTTTCGATAGCAGGCGATAGATGCTGAATGCTAATTTTGGGTATCAGATACAAATGACGGTAGATCTGACGGTAGAAATGCTACTCACCGAAAAAAATTCTATACGTGACAACGGTTTGCAGGTGCCGTTGATGATCGAGTGGGAATGAACGACACTGTCTTCATGCGCCGCGCGCTGGAGCTCGCGCAGCGGGCTAGAACGGAAGGGGAAGTACCGGTCGGCGCGGTGGTCGTGCTGGACGGAACGATCGTCGGCGAGGGCTGGAACCGGCCGATATCCGCCGCGGATGCGACTTCGCACGCGGAGACCGAGGCGATCCGGGCAGCCTGCCGCACGCAGGAAAATTACCGCCTGGCTGGCGCATCGCTCTACGTGACGCTCGAGCCTTGCGCCATGTGTATCGGAGCAATGTTCCACGCCCGCATCGCGCGTGTCGTGTTTGGAGCCGCAGATCCCAAAACCGGTGCCGCGGGAAGTGTGATCGACCTGTTCGCCGAGCCTCGGCTCAACCACCATGCCGTGGTGGAAGGCGGCGTGCTGGCCGAGAAATGCGGGGCGCTGCTGCGAGAGTTCTTCGCCGCGAGGCGCCAGGGATGAGAATCGAGATCGACGTCCCCGGACAGTTCCTGATGCTGCTGGGCGACGACGGATCGACTGTGCGGCGCTACGCGGTGTCCACCTCGAAGAACGGGCTGGGGGAGAAGAACGGCAGCTTCTGTACGCCCCGCGGGCGCCACGTCGTGCGTGCGAAGATCGGCGCGGGACAGCCCGAGAATACCGTGTTCGTGCGCCGCCGGCCGACAGGGGAGCGCTGGACGCCGGAGCTGCATGCGCGCTACCCGGGTCGCGACTGGATGCTGACCCGCATTCTGTGGCTATCGGGCCGCCAGCCGGGCTTCAATCGGCTGGGCGATGTCGACACCATGCGGCGCTACATCTACATCCACGGCTCGCCTGATACGGCCGAGATGGGCAAGCCGGGATCGATCGGTTGCATTCGAATGCGAAACCGGGACATCGTAGAATTGTTCGAACTTGTGCCACCGAGCACGCCGGTCGAGATTCGCGGCTAAGACCGCCAAGACGTCAGCCTCCCAGAAACAGGCGGCCTACCTCCGGGTTCTGCAGCAACTCGTCGCCCTTTCCTGCCAGTGCCAGCTGACCGGCGACGAGCACGTAACCGATGTCGGCGAATTCGAGCCCCTTTTTCGCGTTCTGCTCGACCATTAGGATCGTCTTGCCGTCGCGGTGCTGGAGGTCGTGCAGAATCTCGAATACCATGTCGATGAAGCGCGGCTCGAGACCGATCGAGGGCTCGTCGACCAGCAGCACATCGGGCTCCATCACCAGCGCGCGCGAAATTTCGAGCAAGCGCCGCTCGCCGCCCGAGAGCACCTTGGCGGCGTGACTGCGGCGCGCGGCCAGGCGGTCGTATTTGTCGAACACGCGCTCGGCAGCGGCCTTGGCCTTGGCATGGGAGTGCAGCAGATAGCCTCCCATCAGTAGGTTTTCCTCGACAGTCATGTTCGGAAACACAGACTTGTCCTGCAGGATGTAGGCGACGCGCGCTTCCTTCAGCTTGCGATCGGACGTGAGGTGGGTGATTTCGCGTTTGTTGCCGCCCTGTCCGACAGTGATCTCGCCACCGAAGATCCGGGTAAATCCGTAGACAGAGTGCAAAATAGTCGATTTGCCCGCCCCGTTCGGTCCGATCAGGCAAAGAGATTGCGCGCGTGCGACGTGCAGGCTGAAGTCGTGCAGGATCTCCATGTTGCCGTAACCGGCGCGCAGATTCCGGATCGAAAGAAACGGTTCATTGCGGGCGAGTGCCGTGAGTGCCGACTCGGGGATCTCGGAGCGCAGTTCCTCGGCCTGGCGGGCGACGTCATCGACCGATAGGACGACGTCTACCGAGCCTTCGTGGTAGCCGCCGGCGCGCGTAGGTTCTTGCGCCACGTCAGTGCGCTCCCAGGTAGGCGTCGATCACGCGCTGATCGTCACGGATCTGGGCGGGCGAGCCGCTGGCGAGCAGCTCGCCGTGAGACATGCAATAGATTTGGTTCGCGAGGTTCATGATCACCCGCATGTTGTGCTCAATCACGAACAGCGTAATGCCGAATTCCTGATTGGCACGCTTGAGGCGATCGATCAAGCCGTTGATCAGGGTCGGATTGATCCCCGCCGTCGGCTCATCGAGAAGAAGGACTTTCGGATCGTTCATGAGCGCCATCGCAAACTCGAGCAGCTTCTGTTGCCCGAACGACAACGAGCCGGCGACCAGCATGCGCTTGGAATAAAGCCCCACGAACTCGAGCAGCCGCTCTGCCTTTTCGATCAGCTCGGGCTGGTAGCGTCCGAACATGTTGCGCCAGGCGTGATCGCGGTGCGGCAGCGAAATAAGCAGATTCTTGATGCAGTCCATCTTCGCGAAGATTCGCGTTTGCTGGAACGTGCGCAACATTCCGAGGCGCGCGATCTGCTGCACGGTAAGGCGCGAGATCTCCCGGCCCTCGAAAAGGATCGCTCCGGCGTCGATAGGATGCTGGCCGACGATCGAATTGAACAATGTCGTCTTGCCCGATCCGTTCGGGCCGATCAGCCCGGTGATTCCTCCGGGTTCGACCTCGAGCGAGACATTGTGGTTCGCGACGACTCCGCCGAAAGCCTTGGTGACGCCCCGCACTTCGATGATGGCCCGGTTCATGGCTTGCCCGGAGCCTTGGCCGGCTGCGTCTCGACGCGCACGCCGAACCACTCTGGCTTGCGGTCCCGCACCCATCCCAGGATCCCCTGCTGGAAGTAAACCACGTTGACGATGATCAGCACGCCGAGCGCGATG
>DAHVFK010000231.1 GCA_027317055.1 Betaproteobacteria bacterium
TCTCCAGATCGCGAGAACTCGTGCCGAGAGCGGGGCGAGCCTGGAGAAGGAGCTCGAGATCGCGAATCGGGAGCTTGATCGGGTGACGCGCGTGCTCGAGCAAATCGCCAATCCGCGACAAACTGCGGCACCCCGCACGCGGCCTGTCGCGCTCAACCGCATGATCGAGGACCTCCTGCTTTTCTACGGCGACGCGCTCTTCGGCAAGAAGAAGATCGCCTTGTCGCCGATGCTCGATGCAAGCATACTGCCCATCTGGTGCGATGAAGAGGGACTCAAGCAAGTGCTTTTGAATCTATTGATCAACGCGTCTGAGGCCCTCTCGAGCGGCGACCAGGTCATGGTCTGTACGTCCGATCACGTCAATTACGAAGGCCAAGTGATGGTGGAAATTTCCGTTGCCGACAATGGGCCCGGCATGGCACCTGAAAAAGTCGCTGGCCTATTCGCCTCGACCATCGGAGCGTCCGCAGACTCCGCGCGCGGTTTCGGCCTTTCGACTTCCCTGGCGGTCGTAAGAGCGATGGACGGGCACTTACTCTGCCGCAGCCGTCTGGATGAAGGCACGACGTTCGCCATCCTCCTTCCGCGCAACGTCGAGGCCGAACCGCAGACGTCCGACACTCCAGCCGCTTAGGGCGCAGCGGAGAACGATGCAGATCTCCGAAAGCCTACTGCAGGCGCCTCATGGGCTGCCTGCGTTTCCAGGCCGTGTCCATCTGCTCGTAGTGGATGACGATCCCATGGTTCGCCATGCGCTCGCCGACTTGGTGAACAGTAGCGGGCGGCTGGTCAGTCAGTGCGGTTCGGGCCGGGACGCGGTCGAGTTGATGCGCAAAGAGCCAGTCGATCTGGTGTTGCTCGATCTCAACCTGCCGGACATGACCGGCCTCGATATCATGCAGTGGATCCGTGAATCACGGATGGATACCACCGTGATCGTGGTCAGCGGAGACGACCGCATCGACTCCGCGATCGCGACGCTCAAATCCGGTGCTCATGAATACGTTCGCAAGCCGTTCGAGCCGGTAGCGCTGATCCGATGCGTGGAGAACGCGCTCGAAGCCAGGAAGCTGGCCTGGGAAAACACCGCGATGCGCATGCGCCTCGAGCATTCCGAGCGCCTGCATCGATATCTGGTCGATAATTCGCCGGACTTCATCTTCGCGCTCGATCCGCAAGGGCGCTTCCGGTTCGTGAACGATCGCTTCGTCGCGCTACTTGGATACTCCAGGGAAGCGCTCGCCGGGGTGCACTATTCCGCCGTCGTCGACGACGAAAATCTTCTGCACGTGAAATGGGCGCTCGGCGAACGTAGGACCGGAGAACGCGCGTCCCGGGATATCGAGATCAGACTGATACACAAGGGCGCAGACGCAGACTCCCGGTCGGAAGACGCGACGACGACGGTCTCCTTAAGCACGGTTGGAATCTACGAGGAGGTTTCCAGCGATGCGCACGCCGGCAGGCGGTTCCTCGGCACGTACGGCGTCGCCCGCGACATTTCAGCTCGAATTCGTGCCGAGCAGATTGTCGAATTCCACGCTTTTCACGATTCGTTGACCGGACTGCCCAACAGGACCTTGTTCCGGGATCGACTGAGCCATGGGATCGCGGAGATGCGTCGGCACCGTAAGTCACTGGCTGTCCTGTTCATCGATCTGGATCGCTTCAAGCTCGTAAATGACACCTATGGCCACCTGCAAGGCGATCACTTGCTGCAGCAGACCGCCTCACGACTGCGCAAGTGCTTGCGCGAAACCGATACGCTGTCGCGCATCGGTGGGGACGAGTTCGTCGCGCTTATCACAGACCTGGAGGGCCGCCAGGATGCGGACCCGATCGCAAGTAAGATTCTGCATGAGCTGGCGGAGCCGTTTTCGCTCGGGCCCGAGTCATTCCGCACCAGCGTGAGCATCGGCGTTGCGGTCTATCCGGGAGACGGGTCGAACGAGGAGGAGCTCATCCGCAACGCCGATCTCGCCATGTATCAGGCAAAGAGAAAGGGCAGGAATGGAATAGCCTTCTTCTCGCCCAACTTGAGCACGCACTTCGCCGACCGGTTGCAGTTTGAGCACGACTTGCGGGGCGCGGTGAAGCGTAATGAATTTGAGACCTACTTTCAGCCGATTCACAACGTCAGGACCGGGGACGTGGAACGGCTGGAAGCGCTAATACGGTGGCGCCACCCCTCGCGCGGCCTGCTGCTGCCCGGACGCTTCATCGGCATCGCCGAGGATTCGGGCCAGATCCGCGAGCTGGGCGAGGTCGTGCTGGACGCCGCGTGCTCGCATTTGGCGAAGTGGCGCGCGAGCGGCGCCGGAGATCTGGGCGTATCGGTGAATCTCTCGGCCCGGGACTTCGACCACGACGATCTGGTCGAGCGCGTGATGGGTGTAACGCGGCGGCACGGCCTGCCTCCGAACTCGCTCGAGCTGGAAATCACCGAGAGCCTGCTGATCGAGGACATGGACGAGGTTTCCAAGCGAGCGTCCCGCCTGCGCGCGGAAGGCGTGCGAATCGCGATAGACGATTTCGGCACCCGCTATTCGTCGCTCGGATACCTGCATACGCTGCCGATCAGCGCGATCAAGATCGACCAGTCCTTCGTGCGCGACCTGGGAATGCGCAACACCAGCAGCTCGATCGTCGCGGCCATGATCGGAATCGCGCGCGGCTTACACCTGGATCTGGTGGCCGAGGGTGTCGAGCGGACCGAACATCTCGAGTCGCTGCGGGGCCTGGGCTGCGACGTGATGCAGGGCTACCTGTTCAGCCGCCCGATGCCCGGCGAGGAAGTCAGCGACTATCTGCTGTCCGCCAGGGTGCGCAGCTAGCGCGCAATCCGGGCGCGCGATTCGCGCCCGGCAAGCTCTTGGCAGCCACCCGTCAGGCCGATCACCAGGCCGGCGAGCATGTCCCAACCGGACGAGTGACCGATTGCGTACAGCGTGCGCGCCGCCGCGAGCGCAGCGCCCTGATCGCCGCGTGCAAGGGCATCGACCAGGTCGTGCAGCGGCGCAAAGCTCTCGCCCCGCGCAAGGTCGTCGAACAGCGCGGCGCTGAGCACGTGGCTGCGCAACACGATCTCGCGCGACAACCGTTCGGCCACGTGCTTCCAGCCGGGTTCGCGCGGCGCGACCAAGCGCCGGCCGAACAGCGCCCCGCCGGCGAGGTCGTCGCCCGAGGGGGTGAGCCCGGTGCCGAAACCGAGCAGCGGGACCGAGGCGGCGAGGACGGCATCGGCGTCGCCGCGCCGGTACGCCGCGGCGAGCGCCTCGACCCGCGGCAGCGCGAGCTCGAGCGGAAACCCGGGCGCCCGGCCGACCAGCAGCATGCCGAAGCCGCGCGGCAAGCACCTTTCTGCAAGTGCCTCGCGCAGCGCGTGCGCAGCGTCGATCACGCGCGCCGCGGCGTCCTCGTCCAGGCGCGGCAGGCGCGGCGACCAGCCATGCGCCGGCAGCGCATCGAAGCGCAGCGTCACGCCGCGTGGCGGCGCCGCGGAGACGATCACCGCGCGCGGATGCAGCGCGGGCAGCCGGGCCCCGACCCAGATGACTTCGCCGGCGGCCTCGAGATAGGGCGCGTCGCCGAAACCGGCGAGCGGGGCGGCGACGCCGCCGCTGCGCACCAGAGCCGTGCGCGCTCGCTCGCCGATCTTCACTACCTCCACGCGGCTCAGCTCGGAGCCTTCTTTTCCGACATTCCCGCCGCAAAGCAGACCGCGGCGAACAGCACGTAGCCTAGCGCCACCTGCGGCGATACGGCCCAGCCGAGCTGGCCGCCGTGGATGAAGCCGAAGAACGCGAGCACCGCGCCGGCGATGGCCCAGAATCCGGCCTCCTTGAGCTTGTGGTCGATGATAAACGCGGCGAGCGCGCCGAGCACCAGACCCGCGAGCACCGCGCCGCCGCCAAGCAGCTCCATGCCGTGGTACACCAGCCCCGAGCCGGCCAGTTTGCCCATTCCGAGCGCCGCGGCAGAGGTGCCGGCGGCGTTTAGCGCGCTGTCGACCTGCAGCTGGCCCCAGGCGGCGACGTTGGGGATGATCGCGAGTACCACGGCCGGCGCGTGCTTCGCCGGCGAGGCCTGGAACGCCTGTGCGCCGATCACCAGGCCGATGTAGAGCAGGATCGGCAGGATCGCCACCAGCGGCACCACCGCGAGCAGCAGCGCGGTGAGGCCGAGAAAGCACACCAGCGCGATCACCACTCCGGTGGCGAGCGAATAGCCGATGCGCCCGCCGACCGCCTTCCAGCCCGGATGGCCGATGTACACCGCGGGCGGGAACGGGCTGCCGAGAATCGAGCCCACGATGGCGCCGATGCCGTCCGCGGCGAGGATCTTGCGCAAGTCGTAGGAATCGCCCGCGGCGGAGGCGCTCTCGACGTTGTTCATCGCCTCGGTGAAGTTGTAGATCCCGAGCGGGATCGCGGTCACCAGCAGCGGCGCGACGTTCACCAGACCGTGCCAGACCTCGCTGCCCGGAACCGGCAAGTGGAGGCCGAACTGGGCGAACGAAGCGCTCACGTCCGAGGCCTTCACCACATCGCTCCAGCCGAAGAAGTACGCAATCCAGCCGACGATCACGCCGACGATCACCGCGACCAGGCCGCCGGGCAGACCCCAGGGCAGGCGCACGTTGGCGGTACAGCTGATCAGCACGATGGCGAGGGAGATGAAAGCGATCCAGGGCACCTCCCACATCTGGAACGCCGGGCGCAGCGAGATGAAGGCGATCGAGATGCCGGCCAAGGTTCCGAGCATTGCCGCGCGCGGCGTGTGCGCCCGGATCCACGGCCCGAACAGGATGCCCGATAGTATGATCACGCCGATGATGAACGCCCAGGCGAGGCCCGCCTCCCAGGCAAGCATCGGATCCTTGGTCTTCAGGTACACCGGCAGCATGACCACGAACACGACGATGAACATGTGCGGCACGCTCGGGCCGTAGGGCATCGCGGC
Source organism: Betaproteobacteria bacterium (assembly GCA_027317055.1). Classification (GTDB taxonomy): domain Bacteria; phylum Pseudomonadota; class Gammaproteobacteria; order Burkholderiales; family SG8-39; genus DAHVFK01. The sequence goes on from DAHVFK010000231.1 coordinate 4,966, forward strand.
GACGTCGCTGCGGCCTTCCTTGAGCGCCAGCTTCCAGGCCAGGTAGGCGTAGAACAGGTTGCCGATCGGCAGCGCGATGCCGAGCGCGGGCAGAATGCGCCCGAACACCGTGTCCGCGGGCAGGTGCACCACCCCCAGGCACAGGCCGGTCAGCACGATCACGTTCAGCACCACGTTGGTGAACAGGCCGAAAAAGCCGTTCCAGTCCCCGGGCACCCACCACCGTACCTGCGTCGTTGCAGCTTGGTTAGCCATGATCTCCCCTTTGTTCGCCGTTAGGCCTTCGTTAGTCCCGCCAGAAACCGTTTCGAATCGCTCACCCAGCCGAAAATGCCGCCCTGCGCCTTGATCATCTCGAGCGCCGCCTTCTGGAACGCCGGAAAATAGGAGCCAACGCAGTCCTCGAGCACGAGGCAGTCGTAGCCGCGGTCGTTCGCCTCGCGCACGGTTGTGTTGACGCACACCTCGGTCGTGACGCCGCACACCACGAGGCTGCGGATGCCGCGGTTGTGCAGCATGGAATCGAGGTCGGTGGCGTAGAAGGCGCCCTTGCCCGGCTTGTCGACCACCGGCTCGCCGGGCGCGGGCTTGAGCTCGTCGACGATGTCGTGCCCGTACTCGCCGCGCACCAGGATGCGGCCCATGGGACCCTTGTCCCCGATCCCGGCCTTGAGCCGCCCGCGCAGCTTCTTGCTCCGCGGCAGGTCGCTCAGGTCCGGCCGATGGCCCTCGCGCGTGTGAATGACGAGCATCTTCTTCTTGCGCGCGGCCTCCAGCACTTTCTGCGTCGGCTTGATCGTCTTGCGCAGCAGCGACACGTCGTTGCCGAGCGCTTCGCCGAAGCCGCCCGGATCGACGAAATCGCGCTGCATGTCGATGATCACGAGCGCGCAGCTGCGCGGCTCGAACTCGAACTCGTAGGGTTCCGCCTCGACCTTTGCCATCTCGATCGCCTCCCCGTTCAACCGGCC
>DAHVFK010000232.1 GCA_027317055.1 Betaproteobacteria bacterium
GCGCAACCGCCTGTACCGACCTGACCGGCTTCGGCTTGCTTGGGCATCTGCTGGAGATGACGCGACCTTCCGGGGTCGACGCGGAGTTGAATCTTTCTGCACTGCCGATCTTGGAAGGCGCCGAGGAGACCAGCGCAGCCGGCATCCTCAGCTCGTTGCAGCCGGCCAACGTGCGGCTGCGTCGCGCACTGCGCAATCAGGAGCAGGCGGTGCGCCATCGACGCTATCCGCTGCTGTTCGACCCGCAAACCGCCGGCGGCCTGCTGGCCAGCGTGCCGGCCGAGCGCGTCGATGCCTGCCTCAGTGCTCTGCGCGCGCTCGGCTATACGCATGCGGCGGCCATCGGCCGGGTGCTGGAGCGCGGCGAGGCGCTCGAGCCGATCGTGCTTACGTTCCAGTAGCCTCCCGACAGTCAAGATGGTCGAAGACGTGAAATCCGGTGCGTAAGCGCACATCCCCGGGGCGCGGGGTTCTCTAAAGTGGGCTCACTGCTGCGGCGAACCCGCCGCACTTGATCAACCCACTTGAAAAGGAACCACACCATGAAACGCCAACTCATCGCACTCGCCCTGGGCAGCCTGTTCGCGCTGCCCGCCTTCGCCAACGCGGAAACCGACTATCCCCCGCAGGCGACCACGACCGTCGCCGCCAAAACCGTGGCGCAGGTGCGCAACGAGCTGATCGCCGCGCAGCGCGCGGGCGACATCGTCGTCAACGCCGAACTCGGGACGACCGCGAAGTCGACACAGTCCGCCGGCACCAAGACGCGCGCCGAGGTATTGGCCGCGCTGGTGCACGCCAAGCGCAGCGGCAACATCGTCGCCAACGCCGAAACCGGCACGAAGGTCAATCAGCTCTAAGCCAGACCGGCTCCTCCTTTACGGCAGCCCGCGGTTCCCCCCGCGGCGCTGCCGTTTTTCTTGAGACGTCGGGTACACTGACGCGAATTCCAGATGGCCAAGACAGTCTCACCGTCAAGCCTCGGTCTGCGCGCCATCGCGCTGCTCGAGAAACTTTCGCCGCAGCGCCTCGAGGCGCTCGCGCGCGATTGCGCCTGGCGCCATTTCAAGACCGAGCAGCGCATCATCTCGCGCGCTGCCCCCGATCGCGAGCTGTACCTCATCGTCGCCGGACGTGTGCGCGTCACCACCTACTCGGCGGCAGGCAAACAGGTGACGTTCCGCGACTACGGCCCAGGCGAGCACTTCGGCGAGGTGGCGGCGATCGACGGCCTGGCGCGCTCGGCCGACGTGGTGGGCCTGGAGCCCGGGCTGCTGGCGTCGCTCGCGCCAGTAGCGCTGCAGCGGCTGCTGCGCGAGGAGCCGTCGCTCGCCATGCATCTGCTGCGCGACTTTGCGGGCCTGGTGCGGCGCCTGTCCGACCGCGTCATCGACCTGAGCACGCTCGGCGTGCACCAGCGGCTGCACGCCGAAGTGCTGCGCCTGGCACGCGAGGCGGGGGTAAAGGCCAACCGCGCGCGCATCGATCCGGCGCCCAAGCATGCGGACCTCGCCGGCCAGGTGAGCACGTATCGCGAGGAGGTGACGCGCGAGCTCTCGGTGCTCGCCAAGCGTGGAGTGCTCGGCAAGGAAGGCCGCGCCCTGGTAGTGCTCGACGTCGCGCGCCTGCAGAAGATGGTCGAAGAAGTGAAATCCGGTGCGTAAGCGCACATCGAAGCGGGGCGCGGTTCTCTAAAGTGGAGTCACTGCAGCGGCGATGCCGCCGCACTTGATCAACCCACTTGAAAAGGAACCACACCATGAAACGCCAACTCATCGCACTCGCCCTGGGCAGCCTGTTCGCACTGCCCGCCTTCGCCAACGCGGAGATCGACTACCCGCCGCAAGCGGCCACGACCGTCCCGGCCGAGACCGTGGCGCAGGTACGCAACGAGCTGATCGCCGCGCAGCGCGCGGGCAACATCGTCGTCAACGCCGAAACCGGCGAGAAGGCCAACCAGCTCGATCCGTCGGCCTACCCGGCGCGCAGCACGCTCGCCAGCAAGACCCGCACCGAGGTCCTGGCCGAGCTGGTGCAGGCGACGCGCAGCGGCAACATCGTCGCCAACGCCGAAACGGGCAAGAAGGTAAACCAGCTCTAAGCACAGCAGTCTTCAGCCTCCGACAGCGCCGCGGTGTTTCGCGGCGCTGTTTTTTCGCCGGGACGCAGTATGCCGTCGGGCTGATAAACTGGTTTCGTCAGGCGCCGTGGCGCCGCAAATCGTGGGAGGAAACCATGCCGATCCCGACCGAGCCCATTGGCAGCGTTCCGCGGACTCCGGAGTTACTGGCAGCCATGTCGGCTCATGCCGCAGGGCGCAGTGGCGCGGCAGCGTTCAACGCAGCGGCAGAGAAGGCGGTTGCCGAGACTGTTGCAGCGATGGAGGCGACCGGGTCACCGATCATCACTGACGGCGAGCAAAGCAAGCCGAGCTTCGCCACTTATCCGCTGGCCGGCCTCGACACCCTGGCACCCGACGGTGTGGTGATTCCCTTCGCGGACGGCCATAGTCGCCAGCTGCCACGTCTTACTCGCGGGCCGTTTCGGTTCGGCGCCTATGCCGGCAATTACGTTGAGACGGCCAAGCGCTATGCCCACAAGCCGATCAAGCAGGCGGTGATCGCCCCATCTGCCTTGAGCCTGCTCTATCCTGCCGACGGCATAAAGGACTATAGCCGGGAAAAATTCATTGCCGACCTCACGGCCGAGAGCACCAAGGATATCCGCAGCGCCCTGAGTGCCGGCGCGGCGAGCGTGCAGATCGACTTCACCGAGGGGCGGTTGTCGATCAAGCTCGATCCTTCCGGTCAGGTGCTGCGCGATTTCGTCGCCCTTATAAACGCCGTGCTGGCCAACTTCTCGGCGGCGGAGCGGCGCCGGATCGGCGTGCACACCTGCCCTGGCGGCGACCACGACTCGACCCACAGCGCCGACGTCGACTACGCTCAGCTCTTGCCGGATCTGTTCCGGATCGAGGCCGGCGCCGTGTTCATGCAGATGGCCAGTGAGCGGGACCGGCCAAGCGTGTATCGGGTCATCAAGGCCCATCGCCGGCCGGAGCAGCGGGTTTTCATTGGTGTGATCGACCCGATCAATCCCGCGGTTGAGACGCCGGAAACCGTTCGCGATCGCATTCTGGAGGCTGCGGAGTACCTGCCCGTCGCCATTCTGGGAGCAACCGACGATTGCGGTTTCTCGCCTTTCGGCGACGACACCTCCACCGCGCGCGAGATCGCCTTCGCCAAGATCAAGGCGCGGATCGAAGGCGTTCGGCTGGCGGAGAAAGCCCTCGGCGTCTGAGCGCGAGACGCCCGTCGCCGCGCTTAAGCTCCGCGGCGCCGCTTTGTTCAGGCGATCGCGACAAGCTCCAGCGGCGCATCGATGCCCCCCACCTGCTGTTGGCCCGGCAGAGCGCGACAGCGTGCGTCCGCATAGCCTTGTGCGCGCGCCGTCTCGAGCGTAAAGCGCGTGGTCAGCGCCGGTACGTTCGCCTTGCGCGTGTGTGCCTGCAGTTTCGCCGCATGGTTCACGGGTTCGCCAAGCACGGCGTACTCGAGCTTGCCTTCCTCGCCGATGGTGCCGCAGATGACGGTACCGGCGTCGAGGCCGATACCCACCTCCGGCGCGCAGTTGCCCCGCGCGCAGCTCTCCACCAGCCAGCGCCCGACCCCATCCACCAGCGCCTCGACGCAGCGCAGCGCATCGGCGGCATAGGTATCGGTGGAGCGGACCGCGCCGAAGGTGACCATGATGCCGTCGCCGAGGTAGGTGATGATGGCGCCGTGATGGCGCTGGATGATCGGCACCGCAAGGTGCTGGAACTCGCCTACCAGCGCAAGGAGCTCCTTCGGCGAGAGATGCGACGCAAGCCGGGTGAATCCGCGCAGATCGATGAACATCGCGGCCGCCTCTCGAGCCTCGCCCTGCCCTGGCTTCAGGAGCTCATCGGCGGAGATAAGCTGCGCGGCAACTTCGGGCGAGAAATAGCGCGTCATTTGCGCGGTCGAAGCCTGCATGGCGGCGGCCTGTTCGAGAAGCTGGCGGCTGCGCAGCACCGCGAGCGCCAGGAGCAGTGAGACCAGAATCAGCGACACCATCTTGTCCACTTCGCCGCCGATCAGGATTCTCGCCGCCGTCATGTATTCGACGTAGTTGTGCGTGATGAGCGCCATGCCCCCGGGCGCGTCGAGCGCGTAGAGCAGCAGCGCCAGCCAGCCGAGGACCGCGGCGCCTCCGGCGAGCAGCACGTAGGCGGGCGAAAAAGAGAGCGTGCGCAGCGCGATGAAGATGAAGAAATAGGCGAAGGTCGGCGCCTTCAGGTAGAACGCCGCGGGCTGGCCGTACTCGATGTGGAAGCCCCAGATGGTGACCGTGAGCAGCGCCATGTCGACGATCACCGAGGCGGCGCGCAACGGCGGCGTTACCCGGCCGGCGTAGGCGAGCCGCATTCGCAGAGCGGTGAACGCGGCGTAGATGCCGATCGCCCAGGGCGCCGGGCGGTAAATCAAGTCGACCGGCGAGGTGCTCGGCGCAACGATATAAAGCGTCGCCAGGATGGCGATGATCGCTGCCTGCACCCAGACGGTGAGAATATCGCTCCTTGCGCGCTGCGCCTCGATCGCGCGCAGCACCCGCGCGGGCAGGCGCGCCGCGGACGATCCGCCCGCAAGATCCATAAATGAGCTCAGGGCCAAAGCAGCCTCGATGCGCGCGACGGAAAGATGCGGCCCGCGCGACCGCTTTGCCGGATGGCGGCCCAGACGGCGCGCCAACCGAAGGTGGTGCGCACCGCCCGCGCGGCCCGGTCGGCGTAGGAACCGCGCGCGGCGCGCGCGCCGTGGCGCTCGACGAGCCGCAAGTTGACTGCCGTGCTTACCAGCGCGAGGTGCGTGAGGGCCTGGGGGAAATTGCCCAGAAACGCGCCGCTCGCCGGGTCGATTTCCTCGGCGTAGAGCCCCACATCGTTGGCGCATTGCAGCAGGCGCTCGAACAGGGTCTGCGCCTCGCTTACTCGGCCGAGGGCGATTTTTGCGTCGACCAGCCAGAAGTTGCACACGAGGAAGGCGCCTTCGGAACCCGAAAGCCCGTCCTCACCCGAGTAGCGCAGCAGATAGCCGTTACGGCCGAGCGAGCTTTCGACCGCCTGGATCGTGCGCTCGAGCAGCTGAGGCGGCATGGGAAAGCCGAGCATCGGCGCGAGCAGCGCCGCCGAGTCGACGCCGCCGTCGTAGGCCTGGCGCAGGTGCCCGTCGATGGGGTCGATTCCGCGCCGCTCGATATCCTCGCGTATGCGCTGTGCGAGCGCACGCCACTTGCCGGAATCCTCCAGCAGCTGCGCGGCGCGATCCATCGCGACCCAGCTCATCAGCTTGCCGTGGACGTGATGGCGCGCCGCGCCGCGCATTTCCCACAGGCCCTGGTCCGGTTCCTCCCAGTGCGCGGCGACGAAGCGCGCGATCACGGTGAGCAGGCGCAGGTATTGCCGGTCGAGCCGGCCGCCGAGCGTGCGGTAAAGCAAGGCGAGATCCAGCGTCTGGCCATAGACGTCGATTTGACGCTGGCGATACGCCTCGTTGCCGGTACGCACGGGGGCACTGCCCCGGTAGCCCTCGAGATGATCGAGCACGCGCTCGGTCAGCTCGTGCTCGTGCTCGATTCCGTACATGATCTGGATGTTGGGCAAGGTCTGGCGGATCGACGCGACCAGGTACCGGTGAAAGCGCTTCGCCTCCCCGCTGTAACCCAGCGCTGCCAGCGCGTAGAGCGAAAAACACGAGTCGCGCAGCCAGCAGTAGCGGTAATCCCAGTTTCGCTCGCCGCCGAGCGCCTCGGGAAGCGACGTGGTCGGGGCGGCGACAATCGCTCCGCTGGGCGCATAGGTCATGAGCTTGAGCGCGAGGGCGCTGCGCCGCACGGCCTTGGCAT
>DAHVFK010000233.1 GCA_027317055.1 Betaproteobacteria bacterium
TCCATGTACTGGACTTCTTCGGCCGACTTGAGCTCGAACTCGTTCTTGAAGCGGCACGAAACCAGCGTGTCCACCAGCTTGCCGGCTTTGTCGACCCCGGCGTTCGCCTGCGCGATCACGTAGTTGCCCTCCTCGATCGCCGACAGGAACTCGATCTCGTTGGTCACCTTGCAGTTGGAGACCTTGCGATACGGCGTCTCGAGAAAGCCGTACTTGTTGGTACGGGCGTAGAGCGCGAGCGAGTTGATCAGGCCGATGTTCGGGCCTTCCGGAGTTTCGATCGGACACACCCGGCCGTAATGGGTCGGGTGCACGTCGCGTACTTCAAATCCCGCCCTTTCCCTGGTGAGGCCGCCTGGCCCCAATGCGGAAACCCTTCTCTTATGGGTAATTTCGGACAGCGGGTTGGTCTGGTCCATGAACTGCGACAGCTGCGACGAGCCGAAGAACTCCTTGATCGCAGCCGAGATCGGTTTGGCGTTGATCAGGTCGTGCGGCATCAGGTTGTCGCTTTCCGCCTGCGACAGCCGCTCCTTGACCGCGCGCTCGACGCGCACCAGGCCGGCACGGAACTGGTTCTCGGCCAGTTCGCCGACCGAGCGCACGCGCCGGTTGCCGAGATGGTCGATGTCGTCGATCTCCCCGCGGCCGTTGCGCAACTCGACCAGGATGCGAATGACCTCCACGATGTCGCGCGGGCTGAGCGTGAAGCGCTGCTCGATCTTCGCGTCCAGCTTCTGCCGGTCGACGCCCTTCGCCTTGAGGTCGTGGAACATCTTGTCCATGACCGCCTGGGCCTGCTCTTCGGTCGCGAGGCCCTCGATGCTGACCTTGTTCAGGGAAAGCTCGGGCACATTGCCGAAATAAGCGCGCACCTCTTGCTCCGCCTCCTTCGCCAGGGCGATATTCTTGAGCCGGATCTGCCAGCTCGTTTCGCTCGGCGCGGAGATGCGGCGGTTGAACTTCATGCGACCGACTGCGGAAAGGTCGTAGCGCTCCTCGGCGAAGAACAGGCCGTTGAACAGCGCCTCGACGGCCTCCTCCGTGGGCGGCTCGCCCGGGCGCATCATGCGGTAGATCGCGATGCGCGCGGCATTCAGATCGGTAGTTTCGTCCGCGCGCAGGGTTTGCGAAATGTAGGCGCCCTGGTCGAGGTCGTTGGTGAAGAGGGTCTGGACCCGTTCCACCTTCGATTCGCGCAGCTTGGCGAGCAGCGTCTCGGTGATCTCGTCGTTCGCGTTGGCGACGATCTCGCCGGTTTCCGAATTCACCACACTGTGCGCGAGGGCGCGGCCGATGATGAACTCGTCGGGCGCGACGAGCTTCTTGATCCCCGCCGCTTCCATGTCGCGGATGTGCTTCACCGTGATGCGCTTGTTCTGCGCCACGATCAGCTTGCCGGACTTGTCGTTGATGTCGAAACGCGCCACCTCGCCGCGCAGGCGCTCGGGGACCACCTCGAACAGAACGTGATTCGGCTCGATGTTGAATGTATCGAACGCGAAGAACTCATTGAGGATCCGCTCCGGCGTGTAACCGAGCGCCTTGAGCAGGATCGTGGCCGGCATCTTGCGGCGACGGTCGACGCGGAAGAAGACGATGTCCTTGGCGTCGAACTCGAAGTCGAGCCAGGAGCCACGGTAGGGAATGACCCGGGCAGAGAACAGCAGCTTGCCCGAGCTGTGGGTCTTGCCGCGATCGTGCTCGAAGAACACCCCGGGCGAGCGGTGCAGCTGGGAGACGATGACGCGCTCGGTGCCGTTGATCACGAACGAGCCGGTGGTAGTCATGAGCGGGATCTCGCCCATGTAGACTTCCTGCTCCTTGACCTCCTTGGTGGTCGGCTTGGGCGCCTCCTTGTCCATGATCACCAGGCGCACCTTGGCACGCAGCGGGCTGGCGTAGGTCAGCCCGCGCTGCTGGCATTCCTTGACGTCGAACGGCGGCTCGCCAAGCATGAAGCTGACGAACTCCAAGCGCGCATTCCCCGAGTGGCTGGAGATCGGAAAAATGGACATGAACGCGGCCTGCAGGCCCTCGCTCTTGCGCTTTTCGGGCGCAACGCTCGCCTGCAGAAACGCGGAATAGGACTCGAGCTGCGTCGCGATCAGGAAGGGCACGTTGAGAACGCTTGCGCGTTTCGCGAAGCTCTTGCGGATGCGTTTACGCTCGGTGAGGGAATAGGTCATGAAGGCTCCCAGTGAAGGAACGCTATTGCGGCAAAGGACAAAGCGAAGACGCAGGGACCGGACGGTGGTTGGCAGCGTCTTGGTTTTGCACTCTGTCTCTGTCTTGTGTCTTGTGTACGAATGCTAGGGCTGGGTAAAAGAGCCCCGCGGTCCGGAAGTTCCGGACCGCGGGCCTCGAACCTGGCCTTACTTGATCTCGACCTTCGCGCCCGCGTCGGTAAGCTTCTTCGCCATCGTGTCGGCGTCGGCCTTGGTTACACCCTCCTTCACCGCCTTGGGCGCACCGTCGACCAGGTCCTTGGCCTCTTTCAGCCCCAGACCGGTCAGCTCGCGCACCGCCTTGATGACGTTGACCTTGTTGTCGCCGAATGCAGTCAGCGTCACGGTGAACTCGGTCTGCACTTCTGCAGCGGCAGCACCGCCCGCGGCGCCGCCAGCCGGCGCCGCAACGGCGACAGCGGCCGCGGCCGAGACACCGAACTTGTCTTCCATGTCCTTGATGAGCTGGGACAGCTCCAGGACGGTCATGCCCGAAATTGCCTCGAGAACTTGTGCTCGTTCCATCTTCAACTCCTGAATGTTTAGGGTTCCTGAATGTTTGGTCGGTTCGGATCAGGCCGCAGCCTTCTCCTTTTGGTCGCGTACCGCCGCCAGCGTGCGCACGAACTTGCCCGGCACCTCGTTCATGGTCCGCACGAGCTTGGTGACCGGCGCCTGCATCGTGCCCATGAGCTTTGCCAGCAGCTCGTCACGGCTCGGCAGCAAAGCGAGCGCCGTAACGTCCTTGGCGGACATCACGTTGTTCGGCATTGCCCCGCCCTTGATGACGAAGAACTCGTTCGTCTTGGCAAACTCGGCCAGCACTTTTGCGCCAGCGACCGGATCCTGCGCGATGCCGTACATCAGCGGGCCGCTCATCTGCTCGGCCAGCTTCTCGAACGGGGTACCCTTTACGGCACGCCGTGCGAGGGAATTCTTCAGCACGCGCAGGTAGACGCCCGATTTCCTTGCGGTGGCGCGCAGGCCCGTCACGCTTTCGACATTGAGGCCGCGATATTCCGCGACGATCAACGCCTGTGCGTTGCTGAGCTGCGCGGCGACCTCGGCTACGACTGCCTGCTTCTGCTCCAGACTAAGACTCAAGGTCTACCTCCTTGCGTTGATCAAGCGGCCGTGCCTTGCGGTACGGCCCCCATGGCGACCTTGAATCAGGAACCCTAGATTCCTGCTTCGGGTACGCCGTCTGCGTAGGGCGCTGCTGCTCGTTTAAGCCGCGGCGGTCAAACACCCGTGCGGCCCCTACGGTCTTTGACAGCAACCGGCAGTTCTTGCGAACGGCCAGCAGCCCAAAGTCCTTGCTTCACTGCTGCGGTTGCGCCGCAAGTGACGCGGGATCGATCTTGACCCCCACGCCCATCGTGCTCGACACCGACAGCTTCTTCAAATACACGCCCTTCGAGCCCGAAGGCTTTACCCTGTTCAGCGCCTCGACCAGCGCGGCGAGGTTGTCGCGCAGCTGCTCGGGCGTGAACGACGCACGCCCGATCGTGCACTGCACGGTCCCGGACTTGTCGGCGCGGAATTGCACCTGACCCGCCTTCGCGTTCTTTACCGCTGCGGCGACGTCGGGCGTCACGGTGCCGACCTTCGGATTGGGCATCAGGCCGCGCGGACCGAGGATCTGCCCGAGCTGGCCCACCACACGCATCGCATCCGGCGCGGCGATCACAACGTCGAACTCGATCTTGCCGCCCTTGATCGTCTCGGCTAGGTCCTCAAAACCGACGATGTCGGCGCCAGCCGCCTTGGCCGCCTGCGCCCTGTCGCCTTGCGCGAATACCGCCACACGAACGGCCTTGCCGGTGCCGGAAGGCAGCACGACCGATCCGCGCACCGACTGGTCGGTCTTCTTGGCGTCGATGCCAAGGTTCACCGCCACGTCCACCGACTCGTCGAACTTCGCGGTCGCCGTGCTCTTGATCAGCTTCATTGCGTCGATCGCGGGGTAGGCGAGCGCACGGTCGACCTTGCCCGCGAGGGCTTTTTTGCGCTTGCTGATCGCCATTTACATGCCCTCCACGACGATGCCCATCGAGCGCGCGCTCCCGGCCACCGTGCGCATCGCCGCCTCGAGATCCGCCGCCGTGAGATCGGGGGTCTTGGCCTTCGCAATCTCCTCGACCTGCTTGCGGGTAATCTTGCCGACCTTGTCGGTATGCGGCCGCGGGCTCCCGCTATCGATGCCGGCCGCCTTCTTGATCAGCACCGTGGTCGGAGGCGTCTTGATGATGAAGGTAAAACTCTTGTCGGCATAGGCCGTGATCACCACGGGCAGCGGCAAGCCGGGCTCGACCTTTTGCGTCTGCGCATTGAAGGCTTTGCAGAATTCCATGATGTTCAGTCCGCGCTGGCCGAGCGCCGGGCCGATGGGAGGCGAGGGGTTCGCCTTTCCCGCCGGCACCTGAAGTTTCACGTAGCCGACGATTTTCTTTGCCATGCTTCTCTCCTATTGGGTCCGAACGAGCGCCGCAGCGATCTCCCCGTTACGCCTTCTCAACCTGCCCGAACTCCAGCTCAACCGGAGTCGAGCGCCCGAAAATCGTGACTGCCACGCGTAGGCGGCTCTTCTCGTAGTTCACGTCCTCCACCGTTCCCTGGAAATCCGTGAACGGACCGTCCTTGACGCGCACCATCTCGCCGTTCTCGAACAAGACCTTCGGCTTGGGCTTTTCGACGCCCTCACGCATCTGCTGCATGATTGCGGCGACCTCTTTCTCCGAAATCGGAGCGGGCTTGGTCGCCGTACCGCCGACGAAGCCGGTCACCTTGTTGGTGTTCTTCACCAGGTGCCAGGTGTCGTCGTTCATCTCCATCTCGACCAGCACATAGCCCGGAAAGAACTTGCGCTCGGACATGTGCTTCTGGCCGCCCTTCATCTCGACCACTTCCTCGACCGGGACGAGAATGCGGCCGAACTTGTCCTGCATTCCGGCACGCGTAATGCGGTCTTCCAGCGCACGTTGCACCGACTTTTCGAAGCCGGAATAGGCATGCACCACGTACCAGCGTTTGCTCATGTCGACCTGCTCGATTCTGGCCACTTTAGGTCTTCTTCCATCCGAGGATCACGTCGTACAGGACCCACTCGAGGCCCTTGTCGCTGATCCATAGAAACACCGCCATCGCGACGGCGAACGCGAACACCGCCGCGGTGGTCTGCACCGTTTCCTTGCGAGTCGGCCACACCACCTTCTTCGCTTCCACGATTGCCTCGCGCGCGAACGCGACGAACTGGCGGCCGGGCGCGGTGAACCACGCGACCGCGCAGCCGGCGAGTAGGCCACCGAAGACGGAAAGGACGCGCAGCAGCACGTCGCCTTCTCCCAGCCAGTAATAGCCCCAGACGCCCAGGGCCGCGAGGGTTACCGCAATCACCAGCTTTATCTTGTCGAGCATCTTTTCAGCAGTGTCCGTGGAATTTGGCAGGCCAAGAGGGAATCGAACCCCCAACCTTCGGTTTTGGAGACCGACGCTCTGCCAGTTGAGCTATTGGCCTGTGAGTTCCCTTACTCGATGACCTTGGCGACGACGCCGGCGCCGACGGTCTTGCCGCCCTCGCGGATGGCAAAGCGCAGGCCCTGCTCCATCGCGATGGGCGCAATCAGCGTCACCACCATCTTGATGTTGTCCCCCGGCATCACCATCTCGGTGCCCGCGGGCAGCTCCACCGCCC
>DAHVFK010000234.1 GCA_027317055.1 Betaproteobacteria bacterium
CAACCCGCTCGGGGTCAAGGGCTGCGGCGAGGCTGGCGCGATCGGCGCCCCCGCGGCGGTGATGAACGCCGTCACCGATGCGCTCGGAATCAAGGACCTGCCGATGCCCGCCACCGCCGAAACGGTGTGGAAGGCGATCCACGCCAACCGGAAAGCAGCATAAGAAGGAACAAAGGAGAACACCATGCACGCATTCGAATACCACCGTCCTTCCTCGCTCGCCGACGCGTCCAAGCTCGCGGGCAAAGGCGACGACGCCAAGCTGCTCGCCGGCGGCCAGAGCCTGGTGCAAGCGATGAAGCTGCGCCTGTCGGCACCGAGCGATCTGGTCGACCTGAACGCGATCGCCGAGCTGCGCGGCATCAAGTCAGACGGCAAGACCGTCACCGTCGGCGCGATGGCGCGCCACGCCGAGGTCGCGGCCTCGCCCGAGGTGAAGAAGGCGATCCCGGCGCTTGCCGCGCTGGCCGAGCTGATCGGCGACCGGCAGGTGCGCCACCAGGGCACGATCGGAGGGTCGCTGGCCAACAACGACCCGGCCGCCGATTACCCGGCCGCGGTGCTCGGCCTGGGCGCGACCGTGGTCACCAATAAGCGCAAGATCGCGGCCGACGAGTTCTTCAAGGGCATGTTCGAGACTGCGCTGCAGGCGGGCGAGATCATCACCCAGGTCTCGTTCCCGGTGCCCAAGCGCGCGGCCTACACGAAATTCAAGAACCCGGCCTCGCGCTTCGCAATCGTCGGCGTGTTCGTCGCCGATACCGGCAGCGGCGTGCGCGTGGCCGTGACCGGCGCCGGCTCGAGCGTGTTTCGCCAGAGCGAGATGGAAAAGGCGCTCGGCGCGAAATTCGCGCCGGAGTCGGTGTCCGGCGTCAAGGTGAAGGCTGACGGCCTCAACAGCGACTTGCACGCGAGCGCCGAATACCGCGCTCACCTGGTCGGCGTGATGGCCAAACGTGCGGTTGAGGCCGCGCTGAAGTAGCCCGAGCGGCTCTATGCAGGCGAACGGCCCGCCCCGGCGGGCCGTTTCTTTTCTACAATGTCGTTTTTGCAGGACATTTCGCCATGCCCCGCCCGTTGCCCAAATCCATCGACGAAACTCAGGAGCTGCTGGCCTCGTCCGACTACGTCGCCGAGCGCAGCCTCGCCACCGCGCTGTACCTTTCGCTGGCGATGCAGCGGCCGCTGTTCCTCGAGGGCGAGGCCGGCGTCGGCAAGACCGAGATCGCGAAGGTGATCGCGCAGGCCCTGGGACGCGAACTGATCCGCCTGCAGTGCTACGAAGGGCTGGACATCGCGCAGGCGGCCTACGAGTGGAACTACTCGCGCCAGATGATCGAGATCCGGCTCGCTGAGGCCGCCGGCGAGAAGTCCAAGGAAAAGCTCGCGCAGGACATCTTCTCCGAGCGTTTCCTGGTCAAGCGCCCGCTCGCGCGCGCGCTCGAAGGCAAACCCGGCAACGCGCCGGTGCTGCTGATCGACGAGCTCGACCGCACCGACGAGCCGTTTGAGGCCTACCTGCTCGAGGTCCTGTCGGACTGGCAAATATCGATCCCGGAGACCGGCACGCTGCGCGCCACCGAGCCGCCGATCGTGGTGATCACCTCGAACCGTACGCGCGAGATCCACGACGCGGTCAAGCGGCGCTGCTTCTACCACTGGGTCGACTATCCCGACGCCGCGCGCGAGCTCGAGATCCTGAGGCGCAAGGCGCCGAAAGCGTCGGCCGGCTTGTCCAGCGAAGTGGTGGCGTTCGTGCAGCGGCTGCGCGGCGTCGAGCTGTTCAAGCTGCCGGGGGTCGCAGAGACCATCGACTGGGCGAACTGCCTGGTCGCGCTCGACCGCATCGCCCTCGACCCGGAAACGGTCAACAACACGCTCGGCGTGCTGCTCAAGTACCAGGACGACATCGAGAAGATCGCCGGCGAGGAAGCCACGCGCCTGGTCGCCGAATCCAAGGCCGCGGCCACGGCCTGATCCCGAGACCATGCGGGTACCGACCTTCCTCGGCCGCCTGTGGGGCGCCGCGGAGCGCGCCACGGGAGGCGGCGGCGCGCGCAAGGCGATCGCGCACTGCCGCGCGCTGCTGTCGGAACGCGGCGAGGCTACGGGCACCGCACTCGCGCACCAGGCCCTGGGCGCCTGTCTTGCGCTCGATCACGACGAGCGCGACGCCATGTTCGACGCGCTGACGCGCGATTTCTCTCCCGAGCCGGAGCGGGTCGGCAAAGCCGCCGACGCCTATCGCCGCGAGCCGGGCCCCAGCACGCTCATCCGCCTGCAGGAAACGGTCGAGCCGCCGCGCCAGGAGCTGTTCCGGCGCCTGAACATGGCCCCGGGCGGCACCGCCGCGGTGGTCGAGCTGCGGCGCCGGCTGTTGCGGGGGCTGCGTGCGCACCCGGAGTGGGCCGCGCTCGACTTCGACCTGCAGCACTTGCTGCGCTCGTGGTTCAACCGCGGTTTCCTGGTCCTGGAGCGCATCGACTGGCGCACCTCGGCGATGGTGCTGGAGAAGCTGATTGCCTACGAGGCGGTGCACGAGATCAAGGGCTGGCCCGACCTGCAGCGGCGGCTCGAGGCGGATCGGCGCTGCTTCGCGTTCTTTCACCCTGCACTGCCCGACGAGCCGCTGATTTTCATCGAGGTCGCGCTGACGCGCAGCATGTCCACCCGCGTGCAGCCGCTGCTGGATGTCGATGCGCCCGTCGGCGACCCGGACCAGGCCCGCTGCGCGGTGTTCTACTCGATCACCAACTGCCAGCAGGGCCTGCGGGGGATTTCGTTCGGCAATTTCCTGATCAAGCAGGTCGCGGTCGAGCTGCAGCGCGAGCTGCCGCAGCTGCGCAGCTTCGCCACCCTGTCGCCGCTGCCTGGCTTCAGGCCGTGGCTCGAGCGCCAGCACGTCGCGGGAATCGACGCGCTGGCGCAGCCAGGCTGGCAGCAGGCGAAGAGGTCCGATGCGCTGCCCGTGCTGGTGCAGCAGCTTTGCGCCTACTACCTGCTGCATGCCAAGCAGGGCAGCCAGCCGCTGGATCCAGTCGCGCGCTTTCACCTCGGAAACGGCGCGCGCCTGGAGCGCATCAACTGGCTTGGCGACACCTCCGACAACGGCATCGCGCGCGCCGCGGGCTTGATGGTCAACTACGTCTACCGGCTGGACGAGGTCGAGCGCAACCACGAGCTGTTCGTGAACGAGAACCGTGTCATCGCTTCGCGCGAGGTCGAGCACCTGGCGCGCGAGTCTCCGCTCTCGGCCGCCGCTGCGGCGAAAGCCAAGGCCTGACATGCTGCCCGGCCTCGAGATCGACGCGACGGGCCCCGGAGCGGGCCGCCTGGCGGAGAACGTGATGCACTTCGCGCGCCTGCTGCGGGCCGCGGGGCTTCGCATCGGCCCGGACCGGGTGATCGATTGCGTGCGCGCGCTCGAGATTGCGGGCGCCGCGCGCCGCGACGACTGGTACTGGACCATGTCGAGCGTGCTGCTCTCGCGCGAGGAGCAGCGCCCGATCTTCGACCAGGCGTTCCGCATCTTCTGGCGCGATCCGAAGCTGATGGAAAAGATGATGCAGCTTCTGCTGCCCAAGACCTACGGCCGGGCGGGCAAGGACGAGGAGCAGCAGTCGCAGCGCCTGACCGACGCGCTGTTCGCCCACCAGAAGCACGAGCCGCGCGAGCGCGAGGAGCAGGAAATCGAGCTGGACGCCAAGCTGACCTTTTCCACCAGCGAGGTTCTGCAGCGCATGGATTTCGACACCATGTCCGCGGCCGAGTTGGCCGAGGCGAAGAAGATGATCGCTCAGCTGCGCCTGCCGCTGCCCGAGATCCGCACCCGGCGCCACGCCCCGAGCGCGCGCGGGCGGCGCATCGACCTGCGCGCCACCTTGCGCGAGAGCCTGCGCGAGGGGGGCGACGTGATCCCGCTGGTGCGCAGCGCCCCCGGCCGGGAGCACCCACCGCTGGTGGTGTTGTGCGACATCTCGGGCTCGATGAATCCCTACGCGCGCATGTTCCTGCACTTCCTGCACGCGATCACCAACGACCGCGACAGAGTCTCGGTGTTCGTGTTCGGCACCCGGCTCACCAACGTCACGCGCCAGCTGCGCCATCGCGACGTCGACCTGGCGATGGCGAAGGTCGCGGACGCGATCAAGGACTGGTCCGGAGGCACCCGGATCGGCAACTGCCTGCGCGAGTTCAACTGGCGCTGGGGGCGCCGCGTGCTGGGGCAGAACGCATGCGTGCTGCTGGTCTCGGACGGCCTCGACCGCGAGGCAGGCGAAGGTCTGTCGGACGAAATGGACCGGCTGGCGAAGTCCTGCCGCTACCTGGTGTGGCTCAACCCCCTGCTGCGCTACGAGCAGTTCGAGGCGCGCCCTGCCGGTGTGCGCGCGATGCTGCCGCACGTCGACCTGTTCCTACCGGTGCATAATCTGAAGAGCCTGGTCGATCTGGCGCATACGCTGAACCGGCCGCTTACCCGAACTCGTCAGGAGAAACGCGCATGGAGATGACCGGCGAGCAGCTGATCCCCGCCTCGCAGCAGCACACCTGGGACGCGCTGAACGACCCCGAGATCCTCAAGGCCTGCGTTCCGGGCTGCGACTCGATAGAGAAGACCGGCGAGAACGAGTACCTGGTGCTGATGGTGGCGCGCGTCGGGCCGGTAAGCGCGAAGTTCAAGGGCAAGCTGGCCCTGTCGGACCTCGACCCGCCGAATTCGTACTCGATCGCGTTCGAGGGCCAGGGCGGCGCTGCCGGCTTCGGCAAGGGCAGCGCGCAGGTGCGCCTCGCGCCCGAGGGCGAGGGCACGCGGCTGGCATACAGCGTCAAGGCGAGCGTCGGCGGCAAGCTGGCGCAGATCGGCTCGCGCCTAGTCGATGCCGCGGCGAAGAAGATCGCGAACGATTTCTTCCAGGCATTCAACGACAAGGTCGCCGGCGCGCAGGCGGGGCACGAGGCGCAAGAAAAGCACGAGGATCACGAGGGGCATCGTCCGGAGCCGGTGCCGCCCGATTCCGACATGCCGACGCTGTCCGGCTCCACCGTCGCGTTCTTCGCCGCGGGCGTCCTGGTGGTCGTCGCGGTGTGCCTGTACGTGCTCTACGCATGACCGAGCTGCTGTTCCGCGACGACGCCTACCTCAAGTCCTGCAGCGCGAGAGTGGTCGCACTGCACGGGGACGCGCTCGAGCTCGATCGCACCGTTTTCTATCCTGCGGGCGGAGGGCAGCCCGGCGACAGCGGCAGGATCGGAGACCTGCGCATCGCCGACACGCGCAAGGGCGAGGATGGCGAGCGCGTGCTGCACGTGCTCGAGCCCGGCGCGCCGCTCCCGCCTCCGGGCACACCGCTCGAGGCCGAGATCGACTGGGAGCGCCGCTATCGCCACATGCGCCTTCACACCGCGCTGCACCTGCTGTGCGCCGTGGTGCGCGCGCCCGTCACGGGCGGGCGCATCGCCGCGGACAAGGCGCACCTGGATTTCGACGTGGAAATGGACCGGCTGCTCAAGGAGGAAATCGAGGCAGGCGTCAACGCGCTGGTCGCGGCAGGCCACGAGGTGCGGCCGCGCTGGGTGAGCGAGTCCGAACTCGATGCCCGACCCGAGCTGGTGCGTACCATGTCGGTGGCGCCGCCGCGCGGCGAAGGTCGGGTGCGCCTGCTGGAGATTCCGGGCGTGGACCTGCAAGCCTGCGGCGGCACGCACGTCGCCAACACGAGCGAAATCGGCCGACTGACGGTGGCGAAGATCCGCTCGGAAGGAAAACGGAACAAGAGGGTTACGCTCGCGTTTGCGCATTAGGTCACGCGGACCCCGCCCGTCGGGCCCGCGGCGCCATTCGTCAACGGACGGGACGGAGCAGGGAATTTTTCCTCTAGTACGGTTTTTGCGCGGACCTATGA
>DAHVFK010000235.1 GCA_027317055.1 Betaproteobacteria bacterium
CAGCAAACAGAATGAAACAGACAAACGCGAACCAGCAGTACCGAGCCCCCGCTCGGCCGCGCTGCCTGCCGCACTCAATCAAGGCGGTGGAATGCTTCTGCAAAGACCTTTTTCTACACGCTCGTTAAGCCGCACATGCACTGTGGTTGCGCCGCGAGAACGCGCTTTGGCCCACCAGCGACCTGTTTAATCCGCCGCTTCGGATGCGCGAATTGAAGCCCCTCGATGAACGTGAACCTGTGCGGCGATCAAACTTGCGTGCCGCACTCACGTGGACTCTTCGGCGCCGCAGTCGCACGGCGATTGTGGTGGGGACACTATCGTTTGCCGGTGCGGGCAGTGTTCTTGGGCTAATGCGCTGGGAACATTCGTACGCACGGTGGTCGTTTGCGATGCTTTGTTGGGCCGTTGCTGCCCTTGTCCTGATAGCTCGGCGGTGTGCTGGAGCGCCCTCCGCGGCTCAGCGGCTGACTGCCGACCGGAAGTAGAAGTCGAGCATTGCGGCAAGCGGCGCCGCACTGCCCCGCAACCGGCTGCGCAGCGCCGCGCCCTCCCAGCAGTCCACCAGCAAGCTCGCCATTTGCCGCGTATCGGAATCGGCCGGGATGTCGCCCTGATTGCGGGCCTCGTCCAGGCACATGGTGATCCGCTTGGCGATTTCAGTGAAGCAGACTTCGACCTTGCGCCGAAACACCTCGCTCACGCCTGAAAGTTCCTGTCCGAGCCCGCCCAGCAGGCAGCCAAGGTAACCTTCCTTGCGATAGTTCTTCTGTACCGTTTCGAAGAATCGACGCACCCGCTCGAGCGGAGGGCGGCTATTGTCGCCAAGAAGGCATGCGTCGAGCCCCGCGTGCACCTGCGCCATGTACTGGTCGATGACCTGCAGCGCGAAGTCCTCCTTGTCCTTGAAGTGATGGTAGAACGAACCCTTCGGCGTGCCCGTGGCATCGAGCAGGGCCTGGATGCCAAGATCGTGATAGCCGTGCTTGAGCAGCATCGCCATCCCGGCGTCGAGCAGGCGCTGCTTGGTTGCGTGCGCGGGTTGCGGTGCGGTCAACGAACGCGACCTCCTAGCTCGCTACCTTCTTGATCATGTGGTCGATGACATGGCTGTGCTCGTGCTGCGGGCTGAACATGACGATCTCGGCGTCGACGTCGACCTTGACGTTGTGCCCGGGGGGCCAGTAGAAGAGGTCATTCTCCTTCACCGTCTCCTGCACGCCGATCGCATCGGTGGTGGTGAGCTGGCCACGCAATACGAAGCCCCAGTGCGGGCATTGGCACAGGTCGCCTTCCAGCCCCTGGAACAGCGGGGTCGTATCGACGCCCGCCGAGAGGCTGAAGTACTCACCGCTGATCGAGCCCAAACCGTGCGCGATTCCGAAATCGGTCCGTTGCCGGATCACGGCGCCCGGGATCTGCATCCGTACGTCCACGCTGTCCTTGGCTACTCGCATATGCGTTCCTCCTTTCTGATCGTTTTGGCACAAACTAGACCGACCGGTCTATTAGGCCACTATACTCAGATTGGAAACGCTGTCAAGCAGCTGACTTAACCGTGCAAGGCAACGCTGTCGCGCGGCGCCTGGCCGCGCTCGGCGTGGCTGTAGTCGCGCAGCACGCCCGCCACCCGCAACCGGTAGCCGGAGAAGATGCCGCCGCGGCCTTTGGCCTGGGCTTGCCGGTGCTGTGAGAGGTTGCGCCACTTGCGCAGCGCCTCCTCGTCGCGCCAGAACGAGATCGAGACGAACCTGCCGGGCGCGGTGATGCTCTCGAAGCGCTCGATCGAGACGAAGCCGTCGGCCTGGTCGAGCTCCGGCTTGAGCCCGGCGGCGAGGTCGAGATATTCCTGCTTGCGCCCCGGCGCCGGGGTGAACTCGAAGATCACGGCAATCATGCTGTCTCCTTTCTGCCTCAAATATACTCTGCCAACGTATGACCCCGCGTCACTTCCGCTTCTGGCCCAAGGGCCTGCCGCGCTCGCTGAGCGTTCCCTGCACGCCGCTGCACGAGCTGCTCGAGGTCTCGGCGCGCCGCTACCCGCAAAAGCCCGTGAGCTGGTTTTTCGGCGCCGCGCTCGCCTACCGCGAGGCGCACGAACAGGCGCTGCGCCTGGCCGGGTTCCTGCAGCAGGCTTGCGGCGTGCGTCCCGGCGACCGGGTGCTGGTCGACCTGCAGAACAGCCCGCAGTTCCTGCTCGCGGCCTACGCGATCTCGCGCGCGGATGCAGTGATGGTGCCGGTGAGCCCGATGTGCGTGGCGGACGAACTCGCGCACTACCTCGAGGACAGCGGCGCGCGCACGGCGATCGTCGGCCAGGAGGTCTGGCCGCAGGTCGCCGGCCTGGTCGGCAGGACGCCGCTCGAGCGCGTGATCGTGGCGGCCTATTCCGACTACGCCTCGCCCGAGAGCGACCTGCCGCGCCCGGACGCGGTGGAGGCTAGGCGCGCGCGCATCGATGCGCGCGGCGTGACGCTGTGGCCGCACGCGCTCGCGCTCGGCCACGCCGCGGCGCCTTCGCGCGCGCGGGCCGACACGCTCGCCGTCATGCCCTACACCTCCGGCAGTACCGGCCGGCCCAAGGGCTGCATGCACACCCACGCCACGGTGATGTTCAATGTCGCCGGCGCGGTGCTGTGGGAGGGCATCCACCAGGACGCGGTCGCGCTGTCCACCGCGCCGATGTTCCACGTCACCGGGCTGGTGCACACGCTGCACGCCTGCGTCTACTCGGGCTCGACCATGGTGATCCAGCCGCGCTGGGACGCCGAGCTCGCGGCGCGCCTGATCGAGCGCCACCGCTGCACCCACTGGGCCAACGTGCCAACTATGGTGGTCGACCTGCTCTCGCACCCAGGCGCGCTTTCGCACGACGTATCGTCCCTCGACTGCGTGTTCGGCGGCGGCGCGGCGATGCCCGAGGCGATCGCGCAGAAGCTGCTCGACACCTGCGGCATCCGCTACATGGAGGGCTACGGCATGACCGAGACCATCTCGCAGACGCACAGCAATCCGCCTGCGCGCTGCAAGATGCAGTGCCTCGGCATCCCCGTCTTCGACACCGAGTCGCTGGTGGTCGACCCCGACAGCCTGGCCGTGCTCGAGCCCGGCGCACAGGGCGAGATCGTGGTGCGCGGGCCGCAGCTTCTGACCGGCTACTGGAACAACGAGAAAGCCTACCGCGAGTCCTGGGCCGAGATCGGCGGGCGGCGCTTCTTTCGCACCGGCGACCTGGGGCGCATGGACGAAGACGGCTACTTCTTCATCTCCGACCGCTTGAAGCGCATGATCAACGCCGCCGGGCTCAAGGTCTGGCCGGCCGAGGTCGAAGCAAGCATGTACCGCCACCCCGCGATCCAGGAGTGCTGCATCATCGCCGCGCCCGATGAGCGCCGCGGAGAGACGGTCAAAGCGGTGGTCGTGCTCAAGCCCGAGTTCCGCGGCAGGCTCGCAGGCGAGGAGATCCTCGCCTGGGCCCACGGCCAGATGGCGGCCTACAAGGCGCCGCGCGTGATCGAGTTCACCGAAGCACTGCCGCGCACCGCCTCGGGCAAGATCCAGTGGCGCGCGCTGCAGGAGCGCGAGTTCGGGCGCTAGCGGCGGCGCAGGTCCGGGATCAGCAGCAGCGCGGCGACAGCGCCCACTGCGGCCGCGCCGAGCAGGCCGTGCGCGAGCGAGCCCAGGCGCTCGCCGAGCCAGCCGATCGCCGGCGGGCCCGCCATCTGGCCGATGCCGTAGAGCACCGTGACCCAGGCCGCGGTGCGGCGCGCGCTCTTCGGCACGAGGATTCTCGCCTGCGCGAGCGACAGCGCCGGAACCCCGAGGAAGGTGGCGCCGAACACCATGCCGGCGATCGCCGCGGTGAACGGGCGCGGATCGAGCGCGACCAGCAGGATGCTCGCCGCGTGCAGCGTGTTGGCCGCGAACAACGCGCCGACCGCGCGCACGCGCCGCCGCACCCAGCTCCACAGCCACACGGAAGGCGCGGCGAACACGCCCACCACGACCCATACCAGCGCCGCGGCGCGCCGGTTGTCCGAGGCGATGGCATTGACGAAGAAGGTGGTCGCGGCGCCGAAAGCGAAGCCGAACGCGGCGTAGGAAACCGCCAGGCGCACGAGCGGTGCGGTCAGCGCCGGCGCCGGCTCGTCGCCGACGTGGCCCGCGACCGCGCCGCGCGGCAGGCGCAGCACGAACGGCGCCGCGAGCACGCCGAGCGCGCCAGCGGCGAGCCAGCCGCCGCGCCAGTCGGCGAGCCAGGGCAGCACCGCGGCGCACGACAACGCGATGCCGATGCCGACCCCGGCAAGCGGGCGCAGATCCTCGGGCGCGCGCGCCGCGCGCGCGTAGGCGTCGAGCGAACCGAGGAACAGCAGCGCGCCGCCGTAGCCGGCCGCCGCGCGCGCGCCGATCCACAGCGGATAGCTCGGCGCGAACGCCATGGCGAAAGCGCCCGCGAGCACCAATACATAGCCGAGCGGCACCGCGCCGATGCGGCCTTCGCGCGCACGCAACGCGAGCCAGATGCTCGCCGCCAGGTAGCCGGCGAAGTTCGCCCCGGCGACGATCCCCGCCTGCGCGGCGTCCAGCCCCGCCGCGGCGCGCATGTCCGGCAGCAAAGGCGTGAGCACGAAGCGCCCGACGCCCTGCGCCGCCGCGTTGGCGAGCAGCGCGCCGGCAAGAAGAAACCCGGCAGTGCGCTCAGGCTTCAGGCCGGCGCCCCTCGTAAGCCGCGTGCAGCAACTCCAGCACGCCCGCGTATTCCACCGGGCGCGGGTTCGGGTAGGGACTCTCGAGCGCGATCTGCGCCGCGCGCTCGAGATCCGTCTCGCGCATGCCGATCTCGGACAGCTTCATGCGCAGTCCCAGCCGCAGCTCCAGGTCATACAGTCCGCCCGGAGCATCCTGCGCGCCCAGCGCGCGCGCCACGCGCGCCATCGCCTCGGGCGCGGCGTCGCGGTTGTAGCGCGCCGCATGCGGCAGGACGATGGCGTGGGTCTGGGCGTGCGGCAGGTTGAAGCTGCCGCCCAGCGTGTGGCACAGCTTGTGGTGCAGCGCCACCCCGGTCGAGCCGAGCGCGACCCCGGCGAGCCAGGCCCCATACAGGGCTTCGCTTCGCGCTTCCAGATTTTGAGTTTCGCTTACCAGGATCGGTAATGCACTCGCCAGCGCGCGGATGCCCTCCTCCGCCATCAGCGAGGTGATCGGGTTGCCGTCGCGCGCGTAGAGCGCCTCGACGCAGTGCGCGATCGCGTTCATCCCGCTCGCGGCCGACACGGCGGGCGGCAGGCCGAGCGTGAGCTCTGAATCGTAGATCACGGTCTTGGGCAGCACGCGCGCGTCGCGCGCGGTCCTTTTCAATCCGCCCTCGGTCAGGCCGTAGACCGTCGTCATCTCCGAGCCCGAATACGTGGTCGGCACGGCTACGATCGGCAGGCCCGAGGTGAGCGCGATCGCCTTGGCGAGGCCGGTGGTCGAGCCTCCGCCTACCGCTACGCAGCAGTCGGCGCCGAGCTCGCGCGCGACGCGGCGCGCGTCCTCGGCGACCGCGAGCGGAACGTGCATCGCCGCCTTGTCGTACACCCCCGCGGCGCGCGCTCCCAGGCTCGCTGCCAGCCGCCGCGCGCTTTCGGCCTGGCCGGGCGTGGACAGCAGCAGCGTACGCTTGGCGCCCAGCCGCTCGAGCTCTGCCGGCAGCTGCGCCAGCGTTCCCGCGCCGAACACTACCCGGCCCGGCAACGCGTTGTAGACGAACGACCTCATCCGATTAGTTTACTGCACCGCGGCATTGACTTTTTACTGACGTCAGGCTGAAGATGCCCTCCCCGCAATATGCGGGTCGGAACCAAGGAGAGGGG
>DAHVFK010000236.1 GCA_027317055.1 Betaproteobacteria bacterium
GTCCAACGGCAATGTCGCGCTGCTCACCAACATGGCGAAGGCTGCCGGCCTGCCGTGGGACTGCATCCTGTCGGCCGAGCTCTTTCATCACTACAAGCCCGACCCCGAGGCCTACCGCGGCGCCGCGAGGCTGCTCGGGCTGGCGACCGACGAGGTCATGATGGTCGCGGCGCACAAGGACGACCTGTTCGCGGCCAAGTCCTGCGGGCTGCGCACCGCGTTCGTGGCGCGCCCGCTCGAGCGCGGCCCGAACGCGCGCGCCGACATCACGCCCGAGCCCGCATTCGACGTCAACGCGAGCGACTTCATCGACCTCGCCGAACAGCTGGGGGCCTAGCGTCAATGGCCAGCGCCCGCAAGGCCGCTCCCAGCCACCGCATCCTGATCGTGGACGACGAGGAGGCCACCCGGCTGCTGCTGGCGCGCATCCTGAGCAGCGAACTGAAGGTGGAGGTGCAGCTCGCCGGCACCTGCGAGCAGGCGCTGCGCCTGGCGGAGGAATACGCCTACGACGCGATCCTGCTCGACCTGCTCATGCCCGGCATCGGCGGCCTCGCGGTGCTGACTGAGATCAGGGCCCACCCGCCGAACATGTCGACGCCGATCGTCATCGTGACTGTGGTGTCGGACCCCGAGACCCGTGAGCAGTGCATGAGCGCCGGCGCCAGCTCGTACCTGGTGAAGCCGATCGAGCGCGCCACGCTCGCAGCGACCATCAAGGCGCAGATCGACGGGCGCAAGCGCGCCGGGCGCACGAAGCACTGACGCGCCGCCAGAAAAGGAGAGCACGCATGGCCGAGATCAGGATCTACGACCCGGACAGCCTTGGCAAGCTGGTGATCGACCGCCTGGTCGCCGCGCCGTTCCTGGTCGAAGTGCAGACCGTGGCCGCGCTCTGAGCGCCGCGCTAGCCGCTCACCGCGCGCACGCGCGCGAGGTAGTGCTCAAGCTGCTGCGCGAGATCGCCCAGCGCGCGCGTGTCGCCGCCCTTGGCCGAGCGCTCGATCTCGCGCCCCAGATCGGAAACCCGCTCGAAGCCGTAGCTCGTTCCGCTGCCGGTGAGGTTGTGGCCGACCGCCGCGGCGGCGGCGAGATCGCCCGCGGCGGCCGCCGCGCGCAGCGTGCGCGCGTGCATGCGGCAGTTGGCGAGGAAGGTCGGCACCAGGTCGGCCAGCCCCGCCTCCACGGTCACCACGATTTCGTCGTTGCTCATCGTCCCGCGCCCCCGTCGGCAAGGAGCACCGATTCTAGAGGAATCCGGTCCCGCGGCGGCCCGCACGCTGCCGGAAATTCGACAACCCCTGTCGGTGACTCGACTGGCGACGCAGCACGCGAGCGCAGCGCGCGCCTGGCGCACGCCGAAATGCGGCGCGGCGAGAAACTCGTTAGAAAGCGTCAGGCAGAAAAGCTGGCACGGCGTTTGCGTAGAGTGGGTCATGGCCAAGCCAGCCGAAATCTATACCGTGCTGATCGTCGACGATCACGAGTCGACGCGGCTTCTGGTCGGGCGCATCCTCAGCCAGGAGCTCGGCGTCCGGGTCGTCCTGGCCGGCACCTGCGAGCAGGCCCTGCACCTCGCGTCCGAGACGGTCTACGACGTGATCGTGCTCGACCTCTTGTTGCCGGGAGTGGGCGGCTTCGGAGTGCTCAAGCGTCTGCGCACGGACTCGGCCAACCGCTCCACGCCGGTGGTGGTGCTGTCGGTCATGGCGGACGAGGAATCGATCCTGCACTGCAAGGTGCTCGGCGCGAACACGTTCGTTGCCAAGCCGGTGGAGCGCGAACGCGTCGCCGAGGCGGTCGGGCAGCTACTGCAGGCCTGCAGCGCGCGGATCCACGTCGGCAGCTCGCAGCATCCCGAAAAGCGCCTCTGAGCGGACTGCGCCAGCGGGCGGTGCAGGGGGCGCGGCTCGCGCTGCTCGCCTGTGTCCTGGCGCTCGCCGCCTGCGGCAAGTCGCCGCAGCTCGAGCGCCTCGGCCCGCACGACGTGGTGCTCGCCTTCGGCGACAGCCTGACCTACGGCACCGGCGCGAGCGAACAGGAGAGCTACCCCGCCCAGCTCGCGCAGCTCATCGGCCGCCGCGTGGTCGGCGCGGGCCTGCCGGGCGAGGTCAGCGCGCACGCGCTCGAGCGCCTGCCCGGCGCGCTGGACGAATACTCGCCGCGCCTGCTGCTGCTGTGCATCGGCGGCAATGACTTCCTGCGGCGGCTGGGCAAGCAGCAGGCCGCTGCCAACGTACGCGCCATGGTGCGACTGGCCAGGTCACGCCACGTCGAGGTGGTGCTGATCGGCATCCCCGAACCGGGCTTCACGCTCACCCCGCCCGGGTTCTACGCCGAGATCGCCGAAGAGTTCGCGCTCGCGTACCAGGGCGACGCGATCGGCGAAGTGCTCAGGCACCCGGATCTAAAATCCGACCCGGTCCACCCCAACGCCCGCGGCTACCGACTCATCGCCGAGCGCATCGCCGCGCTGCTCAAAAAGAGCGGCGCCCTGTAGGCGCCGCGCGCAGGCGCTCGAGGTCATCCGGGCGGTCAAGGTCCCACAGCGCGCGCAGCCGGCGCCAGCGCCATCCCAGGCGATCGAGTTCCTCCGCGGTGCGCGCGAACACGTCGGACCCACCCCAGGCGATGTTCTCGAACAGGCGCGGCGAGACGCGCCGCAGGCCGATCAGCGGATAGCCTCCGTCCTCGGCCGGCGCGACGACCGCGTCGCAGCCACCGGCCAGCGCGCGCGCCGCGAGGCGCAGGTCGCGCACCTCGAGCGCCGGGCAGTCGGTGCCGACCAGGATCACCGCGCGGTAACCGCGCAGGCCATCGACGATCGCATTGAACATACGCTCTCCCAGGTCGCAGCCGCGCTGGTTCCGCAAGACGATGTTCAGTTTCTTTTCACACTGCAGGAAGAACGCATGCCGCGCGCGCGGCGCGCAGTGCAGCTCGACCGGCCCGCAGCGCGCCGCCAGCGCGACGCGCAGCGTGCGGCGCACGAGTCGCCGGTGCAGACGCGCCGCGCCCCACTCGCCCAGGCGCGGCGCGAGCCGCGTCTTCACCCGCCCGGGCTGCGGCGCGCGCGCAAACACGATGACCGCCGCGCCGGCGAGCATCAGCGGTAGCGCTCGGCGAGGCGCGCCGGATCGGCGCCAAGGAAGTAAGCCAGCCGCAGACGCCACATGAGCACGATGGTGCGCAGCGCGCCGCGCGCCTCCCAGCGTCGCGCCGAGGCGAGCACGCGCGCGTTCAGGCAGGCCGGGCGGCCGGCGCGGCGCAGCCTGGACGAGAGCTCGACGTCCTCCATCAGCGGAATTTCGGCGTAGCCGCCCAGACGCTCGAAGAGTTCGCGCCGCACGAACAGTGCCTGGTCGCCGGTGGCGATCCCGCTCAGGCGCGAGCGCAGGTTCATCATCGCGCCCACCAGCACGAGCAAGGCGCGCGGGCTGTCGAGCCTCACGTTGAAGCGGCCCCAGGGCAGCGCAGCGAGCGCCTCCAGCACCATGCGGTCCGCGTCCTGCGGCAGGCGCACGTCCGCGTGCAGGAACACCAGCGCCGCGCCGCTCGCTGCCGCGGCCCCGACGTTCATCTGCCGTGCGCGCCCGCACGGCGCCGCCAGCACCCGGTCCGCGCGCGAGCGCGCGAGCTCGGGCGTGCCATCGTCGCTGCCGCCGTCGACCACGATGACCTCGTGGCCGCGCGCGCGCAGCGGCGCGAGCGCCTCGAGGCTCGCCGCGATGCCCGCAGCCTCGTTCAGCACCGGGACCACGATCGTGATCCGCCGCCCCGGCGCAGCCGTCATCCGCCCCGCATCCAGCCGTGGAATCGCTCGACCGCGCGCAGCAGTCCTTGCGGCGCGTGCGCCTTCTTCCACACTCCGGCGGCATACTTGTTCGCCTCGGCCAGCGTCGGATAGATGTGGATCGTGCCGAGAATCTTTTTCAGCCCGAGGCCGTGGCGCATCGCGGCGACGAACTCGGCGATCAGGTCGCCGGCGTGCGCGCCGACGATCGTCACGCCGAGGATGCGGTCCTTGCCCGGGACCGTAAGCACCTTGACCACGCCGTGCGCCTCCTCGTCCGTGATCGCACGGTCGAGCTCGTCGATGCCGTAGGTCGAAACCTCGTAGCGCACGCCACGCTCCTTCGCCTCGGTCTCGTTCAGGCCCACGCGCGCCACCTCGGGGTCGGTGAAGGTGGCCCAGGGAATCACCGAATAGTCGGCGCGGGACCTCCACAGCCTTCCGAACAGTGCGTTCACCGCCGCGTACCAGGCCTGGTGCGCGGCGGTGTGAGTGAACTGGTACGGTCCGGCGACGTCGCCGCAGGCGTAGATGTTCGGATACGGCGTCTGCAGGAACTCGTTGGTCTCGATCGTGCGCTGCCGGGTAACCGGCACGCCGAGCGCCTCGAGCCCGTAGCCCTCGGTGTTCGCCACCCGCCCTACGGCGCACAGCAGGGCGTCGAACGCGATGCGCACCTCGCCGCCCGCATGCTCGGTGATCAGGACCTTCTCGCCGTTTTCGACCCGGAACGCCTTGGCCTTGTGCCCGACCAGGACCTCGATTCCCTCCTCGCGGAACTTGTGCATCACCATTTCGGAGATCTCGGGATCCTCGCGCACCATGATTCGCGGCAGCATCTCGACCTGCGTCACCTTGGCGCCGAAGCGCGCGAAGCACTGCGCGAGCTCGCAGCCGATCGGCCCGCCCCCGAGCACCACTAGCCGGCGCGGCAGCTCGCGCAACCCCCACACGGTGTCCGAGGTGAGACAGCCGACCTGGTCGATGCCGGGGATCGGCGGCACGAACGGGCGCGCGCCGGCGGCGATCACGATCGCACGCGTGGTGAGGCGCCGCGTCTCGCCCGCCGCGAGCTTCACCTCGACCTCCCAGGGCGAGACGATCGTCGCCTCGCCCTGCAGGCATTCGACGCCCAGCTCGGTGTAGCGCGCCGCGGAATCGTGCGGCGCGACGGTGCGCACCACGCGCTGCACGCGCTCCATCACGTCGGCGAAGTCGAACTCGACGCTGGCGGACTTCAGGCCGTACTGCGACGCTCGCCGGATTTCCGTCAGCACCCGCGCCGACTTGATCAGCGCCTTGGACGGCACGCAGCCGGTGTTCAGGCAGTCGCCGCCCATGCGGTGCTTCTCGATCAGAGTCACCTTCGCGCGCACCGCGGCGGCGATGTAGGCGCTGACCAGGCCGGCCGAGCCGGCGCCGATCACGACCAGGTTGCGCTCGAAACGCGCCGGGCGCTTCCAGCGCCCGTACACGCGCCGCGCCTTGACGATGTCGAGCGCCTTCTTGGCCAGCAGCGGAAACAAGCCGAGCAGGACGAAAGCGCCGAGCAGCCCCGGCGAGAGGATTTCCGCCGGCGAGTCGATCGCCGCCAGCTGGGTGCCGGCGTTCACGTACACGATCGTTCCCGCCAGCATACCGACCTGGCTCACCCAGTAGAAGGTCGCGGCGCGGATCGGCGTCAGGCCGAGCGCCAGGTTGATGACGAAAAACGGCACCGCCGGGATCAGGCGCAGGGTGAACAGGTAGAACGCGCCCTCGCGCTCGACGCCCTCGTTTACCGCGCGCAGGGCGCGGCCGAAGCGCTGCTGCACCCAGTCGCGCAGCAGAAAACGGCTGACGAGAAAGGCGAGCGTCGCGCCGATGCTCGAGGCGAAGGACACGATCACGGTGCCCCACAGCAGGCCGAAGATCGCGCCCGCAATGAGCGTCATGAGCGCGGCGCCCGGCAGCGAAAGGCCGGTGACGGCCACGTAAACGAGGAAGAAGCCGAGCGCGGTCTGCCAGGCGTGCGAGGCGTAGTAGTCCAGCAGCGCGCCCTGCTGTGCCTTGATG
>DAHVFK010000237.1 GCA_027317055.1 Betaproteobacteria bacterium
GCTACATCCTCGACCCGATGGTCGAGAAGCTGACCGCCCGGCGCCTGCCGCGCACGTTGGCGGTGGTGCTGGTGCTGGTGCTCGCGCTAGCGCTGGTGGTGGCGCTGATGCTGGTGGTGCTGCCGCTGTTCTACAAGGAACTGCGCCTGCTCGCGGACAAGCTGCCTGGGTTCCTGGCCTGGGTCAACGAGCACCTGGCGCCTTGGCTCAAGGCTCACCTGGGGATCGAGTTCCAGCTCGACACGGCAAGCGTGCGCGATGTCGCCTCCGAGATCCTGTCGGGCAATCAGGATGTCGCGGCCCGGCTTCTCGGTTCGATAAAAATCGGCGGCCTCGCGTTGATCGCGTTCTTCGCCAACCTCCTGCTGGTTCCCGTGGTGCTGTTCTACCTGCTGCGCGACTGGAACACTTTTCTCGCGCGCGTCGACAATATGATCCCGCGCCACCTGCACGCGAAGGTGCGCCAGCTGCTGCGCGAAATCGACGCCGTGCTGGCCGAGTTCCTGCGCGGGCAGGTCGTCGTCATCCTGGTGATGTGCGTCTACTACGTGACCGCGCTTTGGCTCGCGCGACTCCAGTTCGCACTGCCGATTGGCATCATCACCGGCGTGCTGGTGTTCATTCCCTACGTCGGCGCGTTGACCGGGTTCGTGCTCGGCACGATCGCCGCGCTGATGCAGTTCGACAGCGCGGCGGGGCTGCTCTGGGTGTGGCTCGCATTCGGCGTCGGCCAGGCGCTGGAGGGCACCACGGTGACTCCGCTGCTGGTGGGAGAACGCATAGGCCTGCATCCGGTCGCCGTGATCTTCGCCCTGCTGGCCTTCGGCCAGGTGTTCGGCTTTTTCGGCGTGCTGCTCGCGCTGCCGGCGAGCGCGGCGCTGCTGGTCGGGTTGCGACATCTGCGCCGCGCGTATCTCGAGAGCGCTCTGTACGGCGAGGGACCGCGCTAGGGCATGCAGCAACTGCCGCTCGCCATCTCTCCGGCCCGCGCGCCGACGTTCGGGAACTTCGTCGAGGGCGCAAACGCCGAGGCGCTGCTCAGGGTGCGAGAGCTCGCCGAGGGACGCCTGCGGGAAACTGTGCTCTATCTGTGGGGAGAAGCGGGCAGCGGGCGCAGCCATCTCTTGCGCGCCGCCTCGGCGGCGACCGCACCCGGTCGCGAGCTGGTGGTGGCAGACGACGTTCAGGCGCTCGACGAGCCGGCGCAGATCGCGCTTTTCAACGCCATCAATCTGGCGCGAGAGAGCCGGGGTGCGGTGCTCGCGGCCGGCAATGCGCCACCGGGGCAACTCCCGCTGCGCGAGGACCTGCGCAGCCGGCTCGGCTGGGGTCTCGTGTATCAGCTCAAAGCCCTCACCGACGAGGACAAGGCGCGCCACCTGCGGGCAGAGGCCGAGCGACGCGGACTGCGCCTGCCCGACGAGGTGATCCGTTACTTGCTGAGTCGCCTGCCGCGAGACCTGCCCAGCCTGAACGCGGCGCTCGAGTTGCTCGATCGCTATTCGCTCTCGCACCAGCGGCACATCACGTTGCCCCTGGTGCGGGACGCGCTCAAAGCGGATGGCCGATGAACCTGTCGCTGTTCGATCTCGACAACACGCTCCTCGCCTGTGACAGTGACTACGAGTGGGGCCAGTTCCTGGTCGACCGCGGAGTGCTGGATCGCGAAGCCTACGAGGCCCAGAACAGGGCCTACTACGACCAATACGTGGCGGGAACGCTCGACATCCACGAATACCTGGGATTCGCGCTACGGCCGCTGGCGCAGCACACCGGCGAAGAGCTTGCGCGCTGGCACGCCGATTTCATGCGCTCGCGCATCGTGCCGACCATCGGCGCGCCGGCTCGCGAGCTGGTGCAGGGCCACCTCGCAGCCGGCGACCTGTGCGCGATCGTCACGGCAACCAACAGCTTCGTTACCCGACCGATCGCGAACGAGTTCGGGGTGCGGCACCTCATCGCGACGGAGCCCGAGACGCGCGACGGGCGCTTCACCGGCCGTGTCGCCGGCACGCCGTGTTTTCGTGAAGGCAAGATCCGGCGCGTCGAGGAATGGCTTGCCGCGCAAGGCCGCGCGCTGGCCGACTTCGGAGCTAGTATGTTCTACAGCGACTCGCACAACGACCTGCCGCTGCTGGCGCGGGTGACCCGGCCAGTCGCGGTCGACCCCGATCCGCAGCTGGCGGCCGAGGCACACCGCCGCGGCTGGGCCGTGATCTCCTTACGCGGGTAGAATTCGGGCCCTTCATGATCAAGAGATTCATCCGCCGTGTTCTGGGTCTGGGTTCCGCGGCGACACTCAGGGTGCCGCGCGAAAAGCACCGTCTTGCGCGCGCCGCGATCAGCCAGGGAGCCCTGAAGACCTGCGACGGCCTGCGCGGGGCGGGATTCGCGGCCTACGTGGTCGGCGGGGCGGTCAGGGACCTGCTGCTCGGCATCGAGCCCAAGGACTTCGACGTCGCCACCGACGCCCGGCCCGAGCAGGTCAAACCGCTGTTCCGCCGTGCGCTCCTGATCGGACGGCGGTTTCGGCTGGTGCACGTCATGGTCGGCCAGGAGACGGTGGAGGTTTCGACCTTCCGCGCCGCCGACCCCGAGACCGCGGAAAAGAACGAGCACGGGCGCGTGCTTCGCGACAATGTCTTCGGCTCGCAGGAGGAGGATGCGCGGCGGCGCGATTTCACCGTGAACGCCCTGTACTTCGATCCGGCGACCGAAGAGATCGTCGACTACCACGGCGGGCTCGCCGACCTGCGCAAGCGCGTGCTGCGGATGATCGGCGATCCGGAGACGCGCTTTCGCGAAGACCCGATCAGGATGCTGCGCGCGGTGCGTCTTGGCGCCAAGCTGGGCCTGACGCTCGACCCGGCGACGCGCGCGCCGATCAGGGAGCTCGCACCCCTGCTCGAGATGGTGCCACCGGCGCGGCTGTTCGACGAAATGCTCAAGCTCCTGCTCTCCGGTCACGCCAGCGCCTGCCTGCGGCAGCTGCGGGAGGACGGCCTGCACCACGGGCTGCTGCCGCTGCTGGACGTGATTCTCGAGCAGCCGCTCGGAGAGCGCTTCGTCACCCTCGCGTTGGCTCAAACCGACGAGCGCGTGCGCACGGACCGGCCGGTATCTCCCGCATTCCTGTTCGCCGCCCTGCTCTGGCACGAGGTGCTGGCGGCGTGGAAGGCACGGCAGGGGCGCAGCGAGCGCCCGCTGCCGGCGCTCGAATCGGCGATGGACGACGTGCTCAATGCGCAGTGCGAGAAGCTTGCCATCACGCGCAAACTCACTGCGACCATGCGCGAAGTCTGGAGCATGCAGCCGCGTTTCGAGCAGCGCGCCGGACAGCGCCCTTATCGCCTGATCGAATCGCCGCGCTTCAGGATGGGATACGACTTTCTCGCGCTGCGCGCCGCGAGCGGGGAGGTGAGCGCGGATGTGGAAGCATGGTGGCGGGCATTCCAGCAGGCCGATGCCGAAACGCGCAAAGCGATGCTGATGCCCGAGACCGCACCCAAGACGCGCCGGCGCCGGCGCCGCAAGAAGCCGCCCTCCGCCGACACCCCACAGACGCCGTGACGCGCGTGACTGCTTACGTCGGCCTGGGCTCCAACCTCGACCGCCCGCGTGAGCAGGTACTCGCGGCGCTCGACGAACTCGAGCGCCTGCCGCAGACGCGCCTGGTGAGCCGCTCGCGGCTGTACCGCAGCGCCCCCCTGGGGCACGAGGCGCAGCCGGACTTCGTAAACGCGGTTGCCCGCATCGACACCGGGCTGACGCCATCCCACCTGCTCGCCGAGCTGCAGGCGATCGAACAACGGCACGGGCGCGAGCGCCTGTTCCCGGACGCCCCGCGCACGCTCGATCTAGACCTTCTGCTCTACGGCGACGCGGTCATTGCCTCGGCCTCGCTCACCGTTCCGCACCCGCGCATGCACCAGCGCGCCTTCGTGCTGCGGCCGCTGGCCGAGATCTGCCCGGCCGCCGGCGTTCCCGGCCGCGGCACCGCTGCGCAGTTGTTGCGCGCCTGCGCCGCCCAGGACGTGGAGCCAATGGCGTGAGCGAGCGCTTTCGTTACCTGGTCGTGGAGGGGCCGATCGGCGCTGGCAAGACCAGTCTGGCGCGGCGCCTGGGCGAACGGCTCGGCACCGACTTGCTGCTCGAGCAACCCGCGGAGAACCCGTTTCTCGCTCGTTTCTACCAGGACATGCCGCGCTACGCCCTTCCGACGCAGCTGTTCTTTCTGTTCCAGCGCGCCAAGCAGATCGAGCCGCTGGCGCAGGCCGACATGTTCCGCAACCCGACCGTGTCGGACTTCCTGCTCGACAAGGACCCGCTGTTCGCTCGCATTACGCTTACGGGCGACGAGTTTGCACTCTATCAGCGCATCTACGAGGCGCTGCGCCCGCACTCGCCGGCGCCGGACCTGGTCGTCTACCTGCAGGCGCAGTCCGACGTGCTCGTCGAGCGCGTCAGGCGTCGCGCTGCGCCGTTCGAGCGGGGGATCAGCGAAGAGTACCTCGCCCTGCTGGCCGAAAACTACACGCGGTTCTTCTATCACTACGACGCGTCGCCAGTGCTGATCGTGAATTCCGAGAATCTCAATTTCGTGGAGCGCGACGCGGACTTCGATCTCCTGGTGGAGCGGATTCTGGGCATGAAGAGCCGCCGCGAATTCTTCAACCTCGGCTGAGATGCGCGTCATCAGCGACATCGCCGCGCTGCGGACCCATACGGCAGGCGCCCCGCTCGCGTTCGTGCCGACCATGGGCAATCTGCATGAAGGCCACCTGTCGCTGGTCCGGCTCGCCCGGCAGCACGCGCCGCGAGTGGCGGCGAGCATATTCGTCAACCGGCTGCAGTTCGTGCCGGGCGAAGACTTCGAGCGCTATCCCCGGACCTTCGACTCCGACTGCGAGAAACTCGCGGCCGAAGGGGTCGAGCTTGTTTTCGCGCCCGACGAAGGCACGCTTTATCCCGAGCCCCAGCTCTACGTCGTGGAGCCGCCGCCGCTCGCCAACGAACTGGAGGGAAAGTTCCGTCCGCGCTTCTTCCAGGGAGTGAGCACCGTCGTGCTCAAGCTGTTCAACTGCGTTCAGCCGGCCTGCGCCGTCTTCGGCAAGAAGGACTATCAGCAGCTGATGATCGTGCGCGACATGGTGCGCCAACTCAACCTGCCGATCGCGATCGTCGCCGGGGAGACCCTGCGCGCGCCTGACGGGCTGGCGCTGAGTTCGCGCAACGGCTACCTCTCGGCCTCGGAGCGCGCCGAGGCGCCGCGGCTGCAGCGGGTCCTGCAGCACGCCAAGGCCCGGCTGGCGGAAGGCGAGCGGGCCTTCGATGCGCTCGGCAGGGAGGCGATGCGTGCGCTCGCCGCGGCCGGCTGGGAGCCTGACTACGTCGAGGTACGCAGGCGAGCGGATCTGGCCGCGCCCGAGCGCGGCGACACTCAACTCGTGGTGCTCGGCGCCGCGCGCCTCGGCGGCACCCGTCTGATCGACAACGTCGAAGCCTGACTAGGCCGGATACGGGTCAAAGGTAATCGATTCGACGGGACAGCCCATCGACTTGGCGAGCCCGTCCATGGCGTCATCGGTCAGCTGCACCGGCCGGAACTCGGCGTCCCCGCCCTTGGACGAAATGAATGATTTCGCGGCGTCCTCGGAATTCCAGGTGACCACCGGGTCCGGGCTTACCCCCGGTATCTGACGGCACACCGGGAAGCCGTCCGCCTTGTAGACAATCGCGTACATTCAGCCCCCTCATTGAATACTGCGCGCGAAGCGGCCCTGCCCCGAATCTAACC
>DAHVFK010000238.1 GCA_027317055.1 Betaproteobacteria bacterium
CCGTCATTTCGGGCGTTACCGTCATCGGATCGCGCAGCACGCCGGACTCAAACCGCTTTACCTTGGCCACTTCGGCCGCCTGGGCCTTCGGCGTCAGGTTCTTGTGCACAATTCCGATTCCGCCTTCCTGCGCGATGGCGATCGCCAGCCGCGCTTCCGTCACGGTGTCCATGGCAGCGGATACGAGCGGAATGTTCAACTCGAGCGTGCGGGTAAGGCGGGTCTTGAGGGAAACATCGCGCGGCAGGACGCGCGAGTGGGCGGGAAGGAGAAGAACGTCGTCGAAGGTCAGCGCCTTCTGGATGACGTGCATTTAGGCTTCCTTTCTCGCAAAAACGCATTATACGCGAGGCCCGCGGCGGAAATAGTTCACGAGCGCGCGGCGGCGTTTGACGACCACCGTGAAAGTCGATACCGTCATTGTGTCTGCGGGGCGGTACTCGGGCGCGTACAGCCCCCAAGACCGGCGCACGAGGAGAGAGCATGAAGCGATGGATATGGATTGCCCTTGCGGCAGCCGCGGTCGGTACCGCGCACGCCCAGGCTTACAGGTGGGTGGACAAGAACGGGCACGTCGGCTACGGAGACACGCCCCCGCCCGGGGTCAAGACAACGCCTTTGCGTATCGTCGTGCCCGCCGCCCCGTCTGCGCCGGCGGCGCCCGACCAGGACGCCAACGGCGGCAAAAAAGCGAAACAAGGCCCGCTGACGCCCGCCGAGAAGGAACTCGATTTCCGTCGCCGAATGAAGGAAGCCCAGGAAGCCGCCGCCAAGGCAGACAAGGAACGCCAGGACGCGGAGGCTAAGAAGGCCAACTGCGAAACCGCACGGCAGTCGCTGCGAACCCTCGAGAGCGGGCAGCGGATCATGCGAGTGGACAGCAAGGGCGAGCGTTACTTCATCAGCGACACCCAGCGTGCGCAGGACACGGCCAGGGCGCGCGAATCCGTCAGCGAGTGGTGCAAATAGCCGGCTAGCGACGGCGTTCGGCCGCGCGCCGCTCGCGCGACGACTTCGGGTCGGCGACGAGCGCGCGATAGATCTCCACCCGATCATCCTGGCGCAGCCGTTGATTCAGCTTCGCCCTGCGGCCGAAGATTCCGACGGCCTGGCGGGCGATGTCTATTTCGGGGTGCCGTGCGCAAATGCCCGAGGCTTCGAGCGCATCGGACACGGTGGCGCCCGGCGCGAGGCCGAGGCTCAGTACGTGCTGCGCATCGGGCAGCGCATAGACGACCTCAATCCGGAGCTTTTCCATATAGCTTGTCCGCCCTGCGGCTGAACGCGGTCACCATGGTATCGGCAATCCGGTGGAACAGCGGCTCGAGCGCTTTACCCAGCACTTTGCTCGAAAACTCGTACTCCATCGAGAATTCTATCCGTACCGCATGTTCATCCAGTGGGGCGAAACGCCAGGCAGCCGAGAATCTCCTGAACGGCCCTTCCACCAGCCGCAGATCAATTCCCTCTCCGGGGCGACCTGCGTTCTCGGTGGTGAACGACTGCCTGATGCCGCGCACGCCGACGGTGAGCCTAGCCACGGTTCGGCTCGGGCCGCGCTCGAGCACCTTTGCGCCTCTGCACCAGGGCAGGAACTCGGGATAGGATTCTATATCGTCGACGAGGGCATAGACCGTCGCCGCCGAATGCTCGACGATGGCTGAGCGTAGCACCCGTTTCAAAGCCCTGTCCGTTGCGCTGATACAATCAGCGCCCGCACCGGTGCACTCTCATGTCGATTGCCCAGAACCGCAAGGCCTTCCACGACTATTTCGTCGAGGAGCGCTACGAAGCCGGCCTTGTCCTGGAAGGATGGGAGGTCAAGGCAATCCGCGCAGGCCGGGTGCAACTTGGCGACGGCTACGTACTGGTGCGCAACGGCGCCTTGTGGCTGGTCGGCGCGCATATCAGCCCGTTGCCCACCGTATCGACGCACTTCGTGCCAGACCCCACCCGCAGCCGCAAGCTGCTCATGCATGTTGAAGAAGTCCAGCGGCTGATCGGGAAGGTCGAGCAGCGCGGCTATACCCTGATTCCGCTGGACATGCATTACAAGAAGGGCCGGATCAAGCTCGAGGTCGCGTTGGGGCGCGGCAAGCTCAAGCACGACAAGCGCGCGGCAGAACGCGATCGCGAATGGGAGCGCGACAAGCAGAGGCTGCTGCGCAGCCGCTCCTGAGGCAATCCTCGCTCAAGCGGCGGTCGACCGCGCCTTCTGCGGCAGATTCGGCGAACCGTGCTGCTCCGCAAGCGAAAGCCAGGTCGACACCACGGTATCCGGATTTAGAGACAGGCTCTCGATCCCCTCCTCCATCAGCCAGCGCGCGAGGTCCGGGTGGTCCGACGGCCCTTGGCCGCAAATGCCGACGTACTTGCCCTGCTTGCGACAGGCGCGTATGGCCATCGACAGCATCGCCTTTACTGCCGGGTCGCGTTCATCGAAGATCTCCGCCACCAGTCCTGAGTCACGGTCGAGGCCGAGCGTGAGCTGCGTCATGTCGTTCGAACCAATCGAGAAGCCGTCGAAATATTCCAGGAACTGATCCGCCAGGACAGCGTTCGAGGGCAGCTCGCACATCATCACGATGCGCAGTCCGTTCACGCCCCGATTGAGCCCATTCGCGGCAAGCAGATCGATGACTTGCTTCGCTTCGTTCAGCGTGCGCACGAACGGTACCATGAGCTCCACGTTGGTCAGCCCGATTTCTTCGCGCACCTTGCGCATCGCGGCGCATTCGAGCTCGAAGCAGTCCCGGAAGGCGGACGAGACGTAACGCGACGCGCCGCGAAACCCGAGCATGGGATTCTCCTCGTCCGGCTCGTAGCGTTCGCCGCCGATCAGCTTCTTGTACTCGTTGGATTTGAAATCGGACAGGCGCACGATTACCGGCTTGGGCCAGAACGCGGCGCCGATCGTCGCCACGCCTTCGACCAGTTTTTCGCTAAAGAAGGTCTTCGGATCGCGGTAGCCTCGCGCCGCGGCCTCGACCTTCGCCTTCAGCTCTGCGGGCAGGTCCGGATATTCCAGACAGGCGCGAGGATGAACTCCGATCTCGTTATTGATAACGAATTCGAGCCTCGCCAGACCGACCCCCGCGCTTGGCAGCTGCGCAAAATCGAACGCGAGCTGAGGATTGCCGACGTTCATCGCGATCTTCACCGGAATCTCGGGCATTTCCCCCAGTTCCCTGCTGGACACCTCGAATGGAAGCGCGCCGTCGTAGACGTTGCCGGTATCGCCCTCGGCGCACGAAACCGTCACTTCCTTGCCCGCCTTGAGCCGCTCGGTGGCGTCGCCGCAGCCGACGACCGCCGGGATGCCGAGCTCGCGCGCAATGATCGCTGCGTGGCAAGTGCGCCCGCCGCGATTGGTCACGATCGCGGAAGCAATCTTCATCACCGGCTCCCAGTTGGGATCGGTCATATCGGTCACCAGCACATCGCCCTTCCGGACGACCGACATTTGCGACGCATCTGGCACGATCCGCACCGAACCGGCACCAATCTTGTGCCCGATTGCGCGACCGCTGACAAGTACCTTGGAGCGCCCCTTGAGCGTGAAACGCTCGCTGGCGGCCCCCTTGCGCGATCTGACCGTTTCGGGCCGCGCCTGCAGCACGTACAGCTTTCCGTCTCCTCCGTCCCGGGCCCACTCGATGTCCATCGCCCTCTTGTAGTGTTTCTCGATCGCCACCGCGTAACGCGCCAGCTGCAGCACGTCCTCGTCCTCGAGCGAAAACCGGTTGCAGTCGGCCTGCGGCACCTCCACCACCCTGGTGGAGCGACCCGCGGAGTCCGCGTCGGCGAACACCATCTTCTGCCGCTTGGAGCCTAGTCCGCGCCGAACGATTGCCGCGCGGCCTTTCTCCAGCATCGGTTTGTGGACGTAGAATTCGTCCGGGTTGACCGCGCCCTGGACCACCATCTCGCCCAGCCCGTAGGAGCTGGTGATGAAGACGACGCCCGGGAACCCGGATTCCGTGTCGAGCGTGAACATCACGCCGCTCGCCGCCAGGTCGCTGCGCACCATCTGCTGCACGCCAGCCGACAGGGCGACCTCGGCGTCGGCGAAGCCGTGGTGAACGCGGTAGGATATCGCGCGATCGTTGTAGAGCGAGGCGAAGACCTGCCGGATTGCGTCCAGCACGTTGTCGATGCCGCGGATGTTCAGGAACGTTTCCTGTTGTCCGGCGAACGACGCATCAGGCAGATCCTCGGCCGTCGCCGAGGAACGGACAGCGAACGATATTTTACTAGAAGTATATTCTGTAAGCTCTTGATAATAGGATTTAATAGAACTCTCGACCGAACCGGGAAAAGGTGCTGATTCGATCCAGGAACGAACTTCGGCGCCACACTTCGCAAGCGCCTTGACGTCGCTCGGATCGAGCTTCTTCAGGCGTTCGGCGATGCGGCGGTCAAGCCCGTTCGCGGCGAGAAACTCCCGATAGGCTTGCGCGGTGGTGGCAAAGCCGCCCGGAACCATGATTCCCGCCTCCGCGAGGCCGCCGATCATCTCCCCGAGCGAGGCATTCTTGCCTCCCACCTGATCCAGGTCGGCCATTCGCAGGTCCTTCAGCCAAGCTATGTACACGATCTCGCCCCCTCGTGGTTGCCGCGCACGGGAAAAGCCTCTATTTTATCGGCTCGCTTCGTGCCGCGCAGCACAAACTGCGCCAACCCACCCCGCGCGATGACTGCCAGACGCACCGTATTCTTCGTCTCCGACGGAACCGGTATTACCGCCCAGATGCTCGGCCACAGCCTGCTGACGCAGTTCGAGGGCACCGAATTCGACCAAGTCACCCTGTCGTTCATCGACAGCGTAGACAAGGCGCGGGAGTGCCTCGCCCGCATCGAGCAGGAAGCGTCCAAGGGTAACGGACAGCCAGTCGTGTTCTCGACCCTCGTCAACAACGACGTACGCGAAGTGTTGCGCAAGGCCAACGCGTTGTGCCTCGATTTCTTCGAAACCTTCATTGGCCCGCTGGAAGCGGGCCTGGGCCTGCCCTCGAGCCATACCATTGGCCGCTCGCACAGCGCCCAGAACAAGCAGAACTACTATGACCGCATCGAGGCGATCAACTATGCCATGGCGCATGACGATGGCGCCACCGAATTGGAAATCGACCAGGCTGACGTG
The DNA here is from genome assembly GCA_027317055.1 of Betaproteobacteria bacterium. GTDB lineage: Bacteria > Pseudomonadota > Gammaproteobacteria > Burkholderiales > SG8-39 > DAHVFK01. Next base: position 5,144 of record DAHVFK010000238.1, read on the forward strand.
ATCCTGGTCGGCGTATCCCGCAGCGGCAAGACCCCCACCTGCCTGTACCTCGCGCTGCAATTCGGCGTCAAGGCCGCCAACTACCCGCTCATACCGGAGGACTTTGACCGCAAGCAGCTGCCGCGCGCGCTGCGCAGCCGCAAGTCCACGCTGTTCGGGCTGAGCATTGCGCCCGAGCGCCTTACGGAGATCCGGGGATCGCGTCGACCGAACAGCAAGTACGCCGACTTGGATAACTGCCGCTACGAGGTAGAGCAGGCCGAGATCCTCATGCGCCGCGAGGGCATCCGCTGGATCGATTCGACCGCAAAGTCGATCGAAGAGATCGCCACCACGATTTTGCGCGAACTCAGGATGGAGCGTCACCTCTACTGAGCTGCCGCCGGGCCTCGTACAGGCAGATCGCCGCCGCGGCCGCGACGTTCAACGATTCCGCCCCGGCCGCCATCGGGATCGTTGCGCGATACGCAGCGCGCGCCGCCAGTGCCTGGCTTACCCCCTGCCCCTCGCTGCCGAAAATCCAGCCCAGGCGGCCGCTCAAGTCGAGCGCGTGCAAGGGCTTCCCGCCCCGCGCGACGGCGCAGATTGTCTTGCCGCCGAAGCGTGCGATCGCGGCCGCAAGGTCCTCGCCCTCAATCACGCCG
>DAHVFK010000239.1 GCA_027317055.1 Betaproteobacteria bacterium
CCACACCGTGTACACCACGCCGTAGGTGAAGGCGCCGAGGAAGACGTAGGCCGCGGCAACGAGGTTCGCCGCCCAGGCCGCGAGCAGGAACGAGCCGACGATCATGGCGCCGATCAGCCACAGCCAGCGCGGCCCGTGCGCGAGCTGCCCGGTGACGAAGGGGCGGTCGCGGGTGCGCTTCATGCGCGCGTCGAGGTCGCGCTCGGCGTACTGGTTGAAGGCGCCGGCCGCCGAAGAGGACACCAGCACCGCGAGGATCACCGCCAGTACTTGCCACGCCGAGAGCGCGCGACCGCTCTGCACCGCCAGCCCCGCCAGCGCGGCGAACGCGATCGCCACGCCGATGCGGAGCTTGAACAGGTTGAGGAAAGCGCTCATGCGCGCGCTCCTACTTCAATGGCCAGACGGTGGCGAGGTACTTCCAGTTGATGAAGTAGTACAGCACGAACGACGCCAGAAACACCATCGCGAAGGAGAAGGTTCCAGGGGCAACCAGGCCCCAGGCGCCGACCGCCGAGCCGTGGCCGGTGATCGCCGCCGACACCGGCTTGGGCGCCGGCGCGACGCCATCGGCCGCGCGCACGTACGCAAAGCCCGGGGTCACGACCCTCTTGCCCAGGAACACCGAGCCGACCGTGTTCAGCAGGTACATCCCGCCGCCGACGATCGCGATCAGGCCGCTGATGCCCGCGAGGCCCAACATGAGGAAGGCCGCGCCCGGGAACTCGTAGGGGAAGGTGTTGCCGGCGAAAGTGATGTCCCAGTCCCGCCGCGGCACACCGAGCGTGCCGGCGGCCATCAGGAACAGCGCCACCCCGTACATGCCGAAGCCGAACACATAGGGCTGCCACTTGGCCATGCCGGGGAACATGACTTCGCGCCGGAACAGCACCGGGATCAGGAAGTAGGTCAGCGCCATGAACGCGAGCGTGGTGCCGATCACCACCGTGGCGTGGAAATGCCCCGGTACGTAGAGCGTGTTGTGGATGATCAGGTTCAACTGCTCGGTGCCCATCATCACGCCCGAGATGCCGCCCAGGAAGCCGAACCCGATCAGGGAGATGAACATGCCGGAGAACACCGGATTGCCCCACGGGGCCTTCCTCAGCCACTGGAACAGGCCGTGGTTGTAGCCCTTTTCGCGCTGCGCCACCTCGATCGCGCCCGGCACCGTCAGGCCGTGCACCATCGACGCCAGCACCGCCAGGTACATGGCGTAGCTGGTGTTGAAGATCTTCCAGTTCGAGCTCAGCCCCGGATCGACCAGCAGGTGATGCGCGCTGGCCAGCTGCAGGAAGAAGATGTAGAGCAGGAACGCCATGCGGCTCACCCGCTCCGAGAGCGGCTTGGCGCCGAACACGATCGCGGCGATCGCGTACCAGACCGAGATGTGCGCGGCGACGTTGATCTGCTGCGACGAGTGGCCGAAGGCCCACCAGATGGTGCGGTACATGAGCGGGTCGATGTGGCTGATCAGGCCCAGCGACCAGAGAAAGGTCGGGATCAGGATGATCGCGCCCGAGGCGATGGTGAACACCGCGATGATCGCCGCGGTAATCGCGCCGAACGTCACCAGCGGCACCGAGCCGACGTAGGTGCGCTCGCTCTTGGCCACCACCAGGGTGCCGAAGAACACGAAGCAGGCGACCAGCGCCCCCACCGCGAACAGGATCAGGCCAAGATAGAACGACCAGTGCGCGCTCATCGGCACGTACGAGGTCATCATCACGCTCGAGTCGCCGCGCAGGACGGCATAGTTGTTGACCAGGGCGCCGATCAGCATCAGGCCGTACCCCGCCCATGCCATGCGCGGGGTCGCGAGACGCGACTTGAGCAGGACGGCGGAACAGAAGTACAGCCCCGCGATCTCGAAGAAGATGATCCAGAAGATGAGCATGTTGATGCCGTGCGCAGTGAGCACCTGGTAGAACCGGTCCGCCGCCAGCCAGTGCACCGCCGGCCAGCGCGTCAGCACCACGCCGAGGGCAAGCAGGCCGCCGATCAGCAGGAACACCACCGCGGTGACCGCGTTGACGATAATCAGCCGCTCGGCCGGCTGGTGGAACACCAGCCCGGTCGTCGGGCAAGTTCTGAACATCCGGTTGACTGCCATGATCGCCGCTCCCCTATTTGACGACGTACAGCTTGCTGGTCATGGTGCTGTGGCCGATGCCGCAGTACTCGTTGCACACGATGCCGTAGGTCCCGGCATGCGTCGGCGTGACGGTAATCACGTGGTCGTAGCCGGGAAGCACCTGAATGTTGATGTTCTCCGGCTGGAGCGAGAAGCCGTGCTGGTAGTCCATCGACATCAAGTGGATGCGGTAGGACTTGCCGGCCTCGAGCTCGAGGATCGGGTACCAGCTCCACAGGCGCGCGATCAGGTAGGCGTCGCCGCCCGCGGGCGGATGCACCACCGGCACCTTGAGGTCGCCGCCTTCCTCGCGCACCTTGTACTTGCTCACCATCTCATCGGTCAGCTTGGAGAACTGCTCCGGGCCCGTGCGGTAGGCCTCGTTGGCGAGGTTCTGTTTTCCGTACAGGTGCCAGTACGGCATCATGAAGAACAGGACCATGCACCAGGCCAGCGCAATCAGGATCCAGAGCAGCTCGGCGCGGTCGAGCGGCTGCTTCCACCAGACCCGCTCGGTCGGCGTATGGATGGCGGTCATCTGAGACTCCTCACTTGGCGATCGGTATCGAGGCGATCTCCATCACGCCCCAGACGATGTACAGCACCGTCGGCATCGCGATGCCGATGAAAAGAAGCAGGAACGGGTTGTCGAGCAGCTGCTGCATGGCGGGAACGGGCTCCTCGGGAACCTCGTCCGCCGCGCCGGCGAAACCGGTGTCGGTTACGTTTGCCATTCTTAGCCCCCCCCAATAGGACTGTGGACGGCGCAAAGCTACGCGGGCGCGCGGACACAAAACTTGATACGCATCAAGCGAAACCGGGCTGGCCGGGGGCAGCATTCGCCTGCGGCGCTTTGCGGCGCTGCGTCACTTGTCTGGAATCAACGAATGCGGGCCTCGACAATCACCCCCGGCGCGAACCGCAGCGTGGCGGCCTGGCTGCTCGTGTGCGCGGCGATGGTGTTCGCGATGGTGGTGGTGGGCGGCGTGACGCGGCTCACCCACTCCGGGCTGTCGATCGTCGAGTGGCAGCCGCTGGTCGGCACCGTTCCGCCGCTGACCGACTCCGACTGGCAGGACCAGTTCTCCAAGTACCGGCAGACCCCGGAGTTCAAGCAGGTCAACCGCGGCATGGACCTGGCCGGGTTCAAGCACATCTTCTGGTGGGAATACTTCCACCGCCTGCTGGGGCGCACGATCGGCGCGGTGTTCCTGGTTCCGTTTGTCTGGTTTGCCGTGCGTCGGCGCATCGACCGCCCGCTCGCCTGGCAGCTCGCGGGCATCTTCGCCCTCGGCGGCCTTCAGGGCGCGCTCGGCTGGTACATGGTCGAGAGCGGCCTGATCGACGATCCGCGCGTGAGCCACTTCCGCCTCACCGCGCACCTGGGCGTGGCGCTCGCGATCCTGTCGGCCGAGCTGTGGGTCGCGCTCGGGCTGCTCGTGCCGCGCGCCGCGCGCGCGCCGCGCCCGCGCCTGTTCGGCTTCTCGCTCGCGAGCGCGGCGACCGTGTTCGTGATGGCGCTCAGCGGCGGCTTCGTCGCCGGGCTGCACGCGGGCAAGGCCTACAACAGCTTCCCGCTCATGAACGGCCACGTCGTGCCGCCCGAGATCATGATGCTCGAGCCGTGGTACGAGAACTTCCTCTACAACCTGGCGACGGTGCAGTTCGTGCATCGCTCGATCGCGTGGCTGCTGATCGTGCTGGTGCCGCTGTTCTGGCTCGCCGCGCAGCGCGCCTCGCTTGCGCCGCGCGCGCGGCTCGCCTGCCACGCGCTGCTCGCGGCGCTGGCGCTGCAGGTCACGCTCGGCATCTCGACCCTGCTGCTCGCGGTACCCGTGCCGCTCGCCGCGGCGCACCAGGCGGGCGCGGTGCTGCTGCTCGCCTGTTCCCTGTGGGTGGCCGCGGAGCTGCGCGCCGATGCGCGCAGCTAGGATCCTGGCCGCGCTCGCGCTTGCGCTGGTGCTGGCCGTGCTCGCCGCGAGCGCCTATATCCGCCTGAGCCCCGCGCCGGGGCCCGCGCTCGATGCCGCACGCATGATCCACCGCGTCAGCGCGACGCTCGCGGGAATCTTCGTTCTGCTGCTCGCCGGCGTCGCGCTCGCGCGCCGCAGCGGCGTGTTCGCCGCGCTCGGCGCGCTCGCGCTGGTCGCGTTCCTCGCCGTGCTCGGGAGTGCCGCCGGCCGTTCGCCGCCGCCGGCCGCGGCGCTCGGCAACCTGCTGGGCGGCCTCGCGCTCGCGGCGCTGCTGGCCTGGCTGCTCGGACGAGCGCGCGCCCCGCGCGAGCTCGGCGCGCGCACCAGGCGCGTCGCGGTGCTCGCCCTGGCCGCGGCGGCGCTGCTATGCGCGTTCATAGGCTGGAGCGCGATCTACGCCGCGCACGCGGGTCCGGCGCCGCTCGAGCTCGCGCGCGAGCTCGGCGCCGCGCTGCTGCTGTGCGCGCTGGCCCAGCTCCAGGGACGGCTCGCTTAATCCATATCAAGGCCACGCCCACCGGCCGCAGCAAAATCCGGGCATGCCGCAAAGCAAACAGCGCCTGTTTGCCTTCGCCCGCGACGCCGCGCACGCGAACGACTGGGACGCGTTCCGCGCCCGCCTCGACGCGCTGCGCGGCGCGCTCGAGGCCGGCGACCTCTCGCCCGGCCTGGTGCAGTCGCTCGATACGCTTGGCGCCGCGGCCTGCGCGCTCGACCCCGACGGTTGCCGCGCCGAGCTCGAGCGCGTGGGCGAGATGCTCGGCTCGAGCGCGCTCGACCTGCGCGAGCTCGAGCCGCCCGAGCCGATGCTGCGCATCATGGACCAGCTCGCGCGCGCGCCGGACGAAGCGCTGCGGGTGCGCCTGCGCCACGAGCCGGTGCCGCTGTACGAGCTGCTCGCGCAGCGCGGCTACGCCTGGCGCGGCGCGCCGCTCGCCGACGGCGGCTACGAGCTCGTCATCGAACGCTCAGCGCCCTAGGCGGCGGCGCATTCCGCGCGTCAGCCAAAGCTCGCCGTCGCGCCCCACGATGAGCGCGTCGAGGCCCGGGGTTGCCTCGACCAGGTGTACGCCCTCGTCCTTGCCCAGCACCATGATCGCCACGCCCAGCCCGTCGAGCGCCTCGAGCCGCTCGGACACCAGGGTCACGCCGCGCGGGCCATCGGCCGGCATGCCGCTGCGCGGATCGAGGATGTGGTGGTAGCGCTTGCCGCCGCGCACGAAGGCGCGCTCGTAGTCGCCCGATGAGGCGACGATGCCCCGCGCGAGCTCGAGCGTACCGAGCAGCCGATCCGGCGCGCGCGGGTCGCGCACCCCGACGCGCCAGGGCGCGGCGCCCGCGCGCCCGACCGCGGCCACGTCGCCGCCGCCGTTGACCAGCGCGCGCTCGACACCGGGCCGCGCGAGGCGCCTGGCGCCCGCCTCGATGATGTACAGCTTGGCGATCCCGCCCAGGTCGATGCGCATGCCGCGCCGCTCGAGATAGGCGGTGCGCGCGCGCCGATCGAGCACCAGCTTGCGGTAATCGACCAGCGGCCGCTCGGCCGCGGTCTCGGCCGCGCTCGGCATGCGCGGGTCGTCCGGCTGGAAGCGCCAGCCGCGCAGGGACCCGATCGTGACGTCGAATGCGCCGTGGCTGCGCGCCGACATGCGCTGCGCCATCTCGAGCACCTGCATCAG